>NZ_BAAASR010000016.1:0-146606 GCF_039532985.1 Streptomyces gobitricini
CCCTACCAGATCCTTTTCCCGTTCCGTTTCCGGTTCGGATTCTGTTTCCGGTGGCCGTTGGAGGGCCTTTGCCTTTCGGCTGATCCGACTTTATCAGAATCATTTCCGCCGAGCTAATCGACGTTCGTGATTCGAATGAGGAATCGGATTGGCTCCGCGGAATCAATTCCGCCTTGGAGCGAGACAGACCTTAGTGTTCGCGCTCGAACCTGTCCAGTCCGAGGCAACCGTTCTAATCTACCTCCCCACGGCACCCGTGTCAACGGGTTTTGTGGGCGAAGAGGAGACTAGCAGCTCAGCTGGGCCGGACGCACATCAGGCTGCGGTGGGCAGGGCGGCGCTTCGGTCGGGGGACTCGACGTCCCCGGCTTCACCGGCTCTGGCCGCACGGCCGCCGAGGACGTACACGTACGCGAGGAATGCCAGCTCGGCGGTGATGCCGATGGCGACGCGGGCCCAGGTGGGGAGGCCCGAAGGGGTGACGAAGCCTTCGATCACGCCGGAGACGAAGAGGACCAGGGCCAGCCCGAGGGCCATGCCCAGAGCGGCTCGGCCCTGCTGGGCCAGAGCGGTGCGGCGGGGTAGGGGGCCGGGGTCGATGAGGGTCCAGCCCAGCCTGAGACCGGTGCCGGCGGCGACGAAGACGGCGGTGAGTTCCAGGAGGCCGTGCGGAAGCAGGAGGCCCAGAAAGGTATCGAGGCGCCCGGCTGAGGACATCAGGCCGAGGCCGACGCCGAGGTTCAGCATGTTGAGGAAGAGGATCCACAGGACGGGGACGCACAGGAACGCGCCGAGGACGAGGCACATGGCGGCCGCCTGCGCGTTGTTCGTCCAGACCTGGGCCGCGAAGGAGGCGGCCGGGTGGCTGGAGTAGTACGACTCGTAGTCTCCGCCGGGACGGGTCATCCGACGGAGCTCCTCGGGAGCCGCGATGGAGGACTGGACCTCGGGGTGGGTGCCGATCCACCAGCCGATGAGCGCGGCCAGAAGCGTGGAGAGCACGGCGGTCGGGATCCACCAGTGGCGTGAGCGGTAGACCGCCGCCGGGAAACCGGAGGTCAGGAAGGTGGCCGCGTCCCGCCACGAGGCACGGCGGGTACCGGTGACCGTGGCGCGTGCGCGGGCGACCAGCTGGGTGAGGCGGGCCGTGAGCATGGGGTCCGGTGCGCTGGACTGGAGGAGCGAGAGATGGGCGGCGGTGCGCTGATACAGCGCGACCAGTTCGTCGGCCTCGGCCCCGGTGAGGTGGCGGCCGCGTCGCAGGAGGTGGTCCAGGCGGTCCCATTCGGGGCGGTGGGCGGTGACGTAGACGTCGAGGTCCATGATCGGCTGCTGCTCCAGGCACTGGTGCGTACGGTTCGTACTACTGCGGCGCTCTGACTGTCAGCTTGGCAGACTGGCGTTTGGAGGGGTTGGGGAAGACCGGAGAAGGGTGGGCACTGTGAGCGGGGTAGTGACGGGGGACGCGGTCGTACTCGGCTTGCAGCCGGCGAGGTTGCCGAGCCGGGCGCTGGCCCTTGTCATCGACCTCGTCGTGGTGTGGACCGTGTACCTGCTGATATCCGTGGGGCTGGCGATCGCCACCGCTTCCCTGGATGAGGCGGCCGTCATGGCGGTGTCGATCGCGACGTTCCTGCTGGTGCTGGTGGGCGGGCCGATAGCGGTGGAGACCCTCTCCCACGGGCGGTCGCTCGGGAAGCTGGCGTGCGGGCTGCGCGTGGTACGGGACGACGGAGGGCCGATCCGGTTCCGGCACGCGCTGGTGCGGGGTGCGATGGGGGTCGTCGAGATCCTGATGACGTTCGGCGTCGTGGCGTGCGTCGCCTCGCTCGTGTCGGCGCGTGGCCGGCGGATCGGCGATGTCTTCGCCGGCACGCTGGTGGTACGGGAGCGGGTTCCGGCGGCTCGGGCCGTGGCTGTTCCGCCCCCGCCGCCCTGGCTGGTCGGACGGTTCACGCAGGTGGACCTGTCGGCGGTGCCGGACGAGCTGTGGTCGGCGATACGGCAGTACCTGACGCGGATGCGGCAGCTCGACGCCGTGGCGGGGCGGGCGCTGGCTGAACGGCTGGCCGACGATCTGGTGGCCCGGACGGGTACGCCCCCGCCGCCGGGGGTGCCCGCGGCGGAGTACCTGGCCGCGGTGGTGAACGAGCGGCAGGCGCGGGATGCGCGGCGTGCGTTCCCCGCGGGTGGTGGGGCGCCGGTGGGTGGCGGGGCGCCGGTGAGCGCGGGTGGCACGGCTGGCTGGGGTGGTGCGGGTGGCCCTGGGGGTTGGGGTGGCCAGGGGGGTGAGGGCCGGCTCGCGGATGCCGGTCGGCCGGTGGTGCCTGGGGCCGTTGGAGCCAGGGGGCCTGAGGGAGCGGGCCCCGGCGAGGGTCCCCACGATGCCCGGGGGAATGGCGCTGGTGCGGGGAGTGGGGAGCGCGGCGGTACGCCGCCTGCCACCGGGTTCGCTCCGCCCGCGTAGCGCGGTCGGGGCGCGTCGGCGTCGCCGGGTCAGCTGAAGACCGACGGTGGGGTCTGGAGGTCCTCGAGCTCGATGCCGGGGGCTGCCAGGACCACGTCGCCGGCGATGTGGACGGTGTGCCGCTCGCCGGTGTCGAGGGCGTCGACCTGGTATTCGTCCACGGTCAGGGGGCCGTTGTCAGTGGTGTGCGCTTCACTTCTGATCAGGGCCCACGACTGGTCGACGGTGAGGGGGGCGAGGACCGGGTCCGTGAAGGCGACGAGGCGGACCCGGGTGGGGGGCGAAGCGGGGGTGAGGCGCAGCAGGCGGGATGTCGCGACGAGGAACGCCGGGGACGTGCCGGTGAAGGCGTGGGCGCGCACATTGCCTTCCGTGGCGTGTGTCCCGGAGGGATCGGTCCGGACCCAGGTGACGCCGTCGAGGGCGGCGCCGCGGACCTGCCAGCTCGCGGCGTGGAGTTCGAGTCGGATGGGGCGGCCGAGGTCGTCGAGGGCGAGGTCGACGGAGCCGGCGTGGTCGCCGGAGGGGGTGGTGACCTGGGAGACGTAGCGCCAGCCGGATGGGCCGGGCGCGCAGTTGAAGTGCTCTTCACCGAGGGGGGTGTGATCGTGCGGATCATGGAGCGAATAGCGGCCGCGGGGCATGGGTCCTCGGGTCCTCGGGATCGGCGGTAGGGGGACGCCCGGTATGGGGCAGGCCCCCGGCACGGGGGTGCGGGGGCCTGCCTGGTACCTGCTGCCGTTCACCGGCTGCTGCGGACGTGCGTCAGTGCACGGGCGCCGTCAGTAGCGGTAGTGGTCGGGCTTGTAGGGGCCTTCGACCTCGACACCGATGTAGGCGGCCTGCTCGGGGCGGAGCGTCGTGAGCTTCACACCGAGCGCGTCGAGGTGCAGACGGGCGACCTTCTCGTCGAGGTGCTTGGGCAGCACGTAGACGTCGGTCGGGTACTCCTCGGGCTTGGTGAACAACTCGATCTGGGCCAGCGTCTGGTCCGCGAAGCTGTTGGACATCACGAAGGAGGGGTGACCGGTGGCGTTGCCCAGGTTCAGCAGGCGGCCCTCCGACAGCACGATGATCTTCTTGCCGTCGGGGAACGCCCACGTGTGGACCTGCGGCTTGACCTCGTCCTTGACGATGCCGGGGATCTTCGCCAGGCCGGCCATGTCGATCTCGTTGTCGAAGTGGCCGATGTTCCCGACGATCGCCTGGTGCTTCATCCTGGCCATGTCGGAGGCCATGATGATGTCCTTGTTGCCGGTCGTGGTGATGAAGATGTCGGCCTTGTCGACTACCTCGTCGAGGGTCGTCACCTGGTAGCCGTCCATCGCCGCCTGCAGCGCGCAGATCGGGTCGATCTCGGTCACGATCACTCGGGCGCCCTGGCCACGGAGGGACTCCGCGCAGCCCTTGCCTACATCGCCGTATCCGCATACGACCGCGACCTTGCCGCCGATGAGCACGTCGGTGGCGCGGTTGATGCCGTCGATCAGCGAGTGACGGCAGCCGTACTTGTTGTCGAACTTCGACTTGGTCACCGCGTCGTTGACGTTGATCGCCGGGAACAGCAGCGTGCCGTCACGGTGCATCTCGTACAGGCGGTGCACACCCGTCGTCGTCTCCTCCGTCACGCCACGGATCTCGGAGGAGAGGAGGGTCCACTTCTGCGGGTTCTCGGTCAGGGTGCGGTTGAGGAGACGGAGGATGTGCGCGTACTCCTCGCTGTCCGCGGTGGACGGGTCCGGGGCCTCGCCGGCCTTCTCGAACTCGACGCCCTTGTGGACCAGGAGGGTGGCGTCACCACCGTCGTCCAGGATCATGTTGGGACCGCCGGTGGACGCGTCCGGCCAGGTCAGCGCCTGCTCGGTGCACCACCAGTACTCCTCCAGCGTCTCGCCCTTCCAGGCGAAGACCGGGATGCCCCGAGGGTTGTCCGGGGTGCCCTCGGGACCGACGGCGATGGCCGCGGCGGCGTGGTCCTGGGTGGAGAAGATGTTGCAGGACGCCCAGCGGACCTGTGCGCCGAGGGCGACCAGCGTCTCGATCAGGACGGCCGTCTGCACGGTCATGTGCAGCGAGCCGGTGATACGGGCGCCGGCGAGCGGCTGGGTCTCGGCGTACTCCCTGCGGATCGCCATCAGGCCCGGCATCTCGTGCTCGGCGAGAGTGATCTCCTTGCGGCCGAACTCGGCCAGGGAGAGATCGGCGACCTTGAAGTCCTGTCGGTTGGCGACAGTCGTCATTTCGAGCTGCTCCTCGTGTTGGGTCGAGGGTGGGTACGGCTGGCTCTGCGAGATAGCTGGACAACACAAGGATGCCCGGTACTCGCAGTGCAGTCGTCGGAGGCCCTCTCTCCCTCGGCCGGTCCGTCGTGGACCGCCCGACCGCCATCAGCAGCGACGTCTGACTCTGTCACGAATCTACACCGATCGGTCCTGCGGACCACAGCCCGCGGGGCACCTCTGCGGAAACGGGACCATGACCTGGGTCGCTTCGGGATGGGTGGCGGCCTGGTCCCGTCGGGGCGGCGTTGCCGGTGGGAGCGGGCCGAGGGAGCGGGCGGGTGCGCGGGGCGGTGCCGGGCGGGTGGTCTCTCGTGCTCGGGGACGAGCGCGCTACTTCACGGAGGGGCGGCTGTGGTGAGCGAGCGGGTGCCCTGGGGGCGGGAGGGTCCGTTGCTGCTCTTCGGTCCCGGGCCGGTGTGGGCGGCTGACCGGCCTGATCGTCGGGGCGGGTGCGCGGGGCGGGCTCGGGGCGGCCGGCGGGTGCGTGGGCGTCGGTCGTGCGGGGCGGCACGAGCACGACGAGGCCCCCGCCCCGAGAGGGGGCCGGGGGCCTCGTCGTGCCGGTCGTGTCAGGTGGTGGGGGTGGTGCGCTTGGTCTCCTGGTAGATGTCCGGTTCCAGGTAGATCACCCGGGCGATCGGTACGGCGGCGCGGATGCGCTGCTCCGCTGCGTCGATCGCCGCGGCGACCTCGGAGGCCGTGTCGTCGTGCTGGACGGCGATCTTGGCGGCGACCAGCAGTTCCTCGGGGCCGAGGTGCAGCGTACGCATGTGGATGATGCCGGTGACGGTGTCGTTGTCGACCAGCGCCGCTTCGATGCTCTTGACCTCGTCGGTGCCGGCGGACTCGCCGAGGAGCAGCGACTTGGTCTCCGCGGCCAGGACGATCGCGATCACGATGAGCAGGACGCCGATGCAGAGGGTGCCGATGCCGTCCCAGACGCCGTCGCCGGTGACCAGGGCCAGGCTGACGCCGGCGAGGGCGAGGATCAGACCGACCAGCGCACCGAGGTCCTCCAGGAGGACGACCGGGAGCTCGGGTGCCTTGGCACGGCGGACGAACTCCTTCCAGGAGAGCTTGCCGCGGACTTCGTTGGACTCCTTGATGGCCGTCCGGAAGGAGAAGGTCTCGGCGATGATCGCGAAGACGAGGACGCCGACCGGCCAGTACCAGGCCTCGATCTCGTGCGGGTGCTTGATCTTCTCGTAGCCCTCGTAGATGGCGAACATGCCACCGACGGAGAAGAGGACGATCGAGACGAGGAAGGCGTAGATGTAACGCTCACGGCCGTAGCCGAAGGGGTGCTGGGGCGTCGCCTCGCGCTTGGCCTTCTTGCCGCCGAGGAGCAGCAGCCCCTGGTTGCCGGAGTCGGCCAGCGAGTGCACGCTCTCGGCGAGCATCGAGGACGAACCACTGAAGAGGAACGCCACGAATTTGGCCACAGCGATCGCCAGATTCGCGACAAGCGCCGCCACGATCGCCTTGGTTCCGCCTGACGCGCTCATGCGTGCGGGTGTCCCTTCCTAGATGCTGCTGGGGGGTGGTTCGTACGGCCGGACATTGTTGCAGCAGCGGATGCGGGCGGGGCGTCAGGGCCTCACCGTGGCCCGGAAGACCGTGCCCGTACCGGATAGTTCGACCTTTTCGCCCGCGGGGACGAAGACGGACCGGCCCGGGGTGAGGGACTGGTCGTTCGTCCTGGGGGTGCCGGACGTGGCGAGGACGATCTGCGGGGTGGGGGCCGTGATGTCGACGGGAGCGGCGCCTTCGGGCCGTGCGAAGCGCGAGAGACGGAACTCGTCGACCGGCGTCTCGTAGACCTCTTCGCCGGAGGGGGAGGCCTCGGGGCGCAGGACGCCGGGGTCGTGCGGTTCGAAGCGGACGACGCGGAGGAGTTCCGGGACGTCGACGTGCTTGGGCGTCAGTCCGCAGCGCAGGACGTTGTCGGAGTTCGCCATGATCTCGATGCCGAGGCCGCCGAGGTACGCGTGCGGGACACCGGCGCCCAGGTAGAGCGCCTCGCCGGGCTGGAGCCGGACGTGGTTGAGCAGCATGGCGGCGAGGACGCCCGGGTCGCCGGGGAAGTGGTGCGCGAGGACGGCGTACGGGGCGTGGACGCCGCCGAGGCGGGCGCAGGCGGCGGCGGTCTCGGTGACGGTGGCCGCCATCTCGGCGGGGTCGGCGGACAGGACGGCTGTCAGGACCTCGCGGAGGGCGGCGTCCTCGGGGCTGGCGTGGAGGAGGTCGACGTACGGCTTGAGCGAGTCGATGTCCAGCGCGGCGAGGAGTTCGGCGGTCCGGTCGGGCACCCGGAAGCCGCAGAAACCCTCGAAGGGGGTGAGGGCGCAGATGAGCTCGGGCTTGTGGCTGGGGTCCTTGTAGTTGCGGTGGGGCGCGTCGATGGGTACCCCGGCGCGCTCCTCGGCGGCGTAACCCTCCTGAGCCTGGGCGAGGTCCGGGTGGACCTGGAGGGAGAGCGGGGCGCCGGCCGCGAGGATCTTGAGGAGGAACGGGAGGCGCGGGCCGAACCGGGCGACGGTGGCGGGGCCGAGTTCGCGCTCCGGGTCGGCCTCGATGAGGGCCGACAGCGGTTGCTCGGGCTGTCCGGCTCGGGTGACGCGGGAGGGGGCGCCGGGATGGGCGCCCATCCACAACTCGGCCTGCGGTTCGCCGGTGGGGGCCACGCCGAGCAGTTCCGGGATGGCCGTCGTGGAACCCCAGGCGTATGGGCGGACGGTGTTGGAGAGGCGGTCCATGCGGCGTCGTTCCTTGCGTCTTTGCTTGCCGTGCGGCCGGGGAGGCGGGGGTGGGGGGCGTCAGGTGGTGGTGTTGCGGCGGGACGTCAGCGCCAGGTAGACGGCCGCGAAGTCCGTGATCGCGAGGAGCTCGGCGAAGCACTCCAGGTCGGTCGTACCGTCGCGGGTCGTGCCGGGGTCGCCGGTCGCCGTGCCGTTGCCGGTCGCCGTGCCGTTTCCGGTCGCCGTGCCGTTTCCGGTCGCCGTGCCGCTGCCGGCCGTGGCGCCTTCGCCGTTCGTCGCGTCGTTCCCGGTCGACGTGCCGTTTCCGGTCGCCGGTCCCTCGTCGGCCGCCGGGTCCCGGGGTTCGAGTTCGCTGATCGTCGTGTCGTGGCTCAGCGCGAGTTCGCGGGCGGCGGGGGCGGCGGTGAGGCCTCCGGTGGGGCGGTCGCGGAGCAGGACGACGCGGGCGTGCAGGGCCTGCGCCTCATCCACACGGTCGCGGAAGAAGTCGTCGGGGTCCGCGCCGCGCGCGAAGGCGCCCGCGAGAAGGCCCCGGTGGGCGGCGAGGGCCTCCGGCAGTTCGGCCGCGAACGCCGGGCGGCCGGCCAGTTCCGCCAGCACGGCGGCGAACCGGCGGCCGATCGGGGCGGCCGCCGCGCCCTCGGTCCAGATGAGCGGGAGGGTGTCGGCGAGCTCGGCGGCGAGGGTCTTGGCCGGGTTGCTGTACGTGGCGACGCCCGGGCCGCAGCGTTCAGCGGTGCGGTCGAGGCGGTCGGCGACCCTCTGGAGGGTGTCGGCGGGCGCGGTGACGAGGCCCATTCGGTCGAGGAGCGCCAGGAGGGGGGTGAACAGCGCCCACAGGGCGGCGGGGCTCGCCTCCTGGGCTTCCTCGTCGGTCAGTTCATGGGGGGCGACCGCCATCGGGACGACGAGTCCGTGCGTGCCGGAGACGGCCTCGGCGAGCGGGGAGCGCTTGGGGACGACGGCGACGACGGTGACGCCGCGGCGGTAGGCCTGCTCCGCGAGCAGCGCGAGGCCCGGTTCGCTGCCGTCGGTGGTGGTGATCAGGAGCAGATCGACGGAGCCGGCCCAGCCCGGGAGCGCCCAGCGCAGGGCGCCGGCGGCAGCCGCCACGCCCGTGGAGTGCAGGCGGGCCACGGGCGCGGAGGCACCGGCCAGGGTGGCCACCATGTCGGCGACGCCGGCGGCCGCGGTGCCGGGACCGGCGACCAGGATGGAGCGCGGACGCCCCTCGGGGTTCAGCTCGGTGACGCCTGCTTCGGCGGCGTGGCGAGCGGCGGTGCGTACGCGCGCGCCTGCTTCGGCGGCCCCGCGGAGAAGACCGCGGCGGTCGACTCGGGCCAGGGCGTCCGGGTCGTCGAGCAGCGTCTCGTCGAGCATGAGGTGGGGCCTCCGATCGCCGTGCGGTGTGGGGTGCGGTGCGGCGCCGGGGTGAGCGGCGCCCCTCGCGGGTGGGCGGTACGCGGACGGTGCCCGTTGGGTCGCGGCGCCCGCCCGTACGCCCTGCCGGTGCGCCGTCAGGCGGGGCGGCGGGCCTCGTCCACCAGGAGGACCGGGATGCCGTCCCGTACCGGGTAGGCCAGGCCGCAGTCCTCGCCGGTGCAGATCAGCTCGGGGGTCTCGGCCGTCGTGCGGTCGCTGAGCGGCGCGTGGCAGGCCGGGCAGGCGAGGATCTCCAGGAGGCCGGCTTCGAGCGGCATGGGGTGGGTCCCTTCGGGCGGGCGAGGTCGGTCGCGTTGGGCCGGGTTGTACGTGTGGTCGTGCGTGGTGCTGTCGTACGTGGTGGTGTGTCGTACGTGGTGGTGCTCGGTGTGGCGCCCGTGCGGCGGTGCGCGTCGGGCCACGTCAGCCTACCGCCGGGGGCCCGGCGATGCGGCGTCGGCGGGGACGGGCCTGTCCCCGCGGCGACGGGCTTGTCCCTTACTCCGCCCCTTCCCGGAACCGGGCGGTTCACCCCCGGCGCCCGTCGGCGATTCGGACCGCGTTGTTCGGACCCGGTTCGGTTCGGGTCCGGTCCGGGTCCGGTCCGGTTCGGGTCCGGACCGGGCGGGCGCCGGGCGAGGGGCGTGCCGGGGCGGCTGCCCGGGGCCGGGACCGACTAGGGCGTACGGACGAGGGCGAGGACCTCGTCGCGGAGCCGCGTCATCGTCGGTTCGTCGCGGGCCTCGACGTTCAGGCGCAGCAGCGGTTCCGTGTTGGAGGGGCGCAGGTTGAACCACCAGTCCGTGCCCGTCACCGTGAGGCCGTCGAGGTCGTCGGTCGTGACACCGTCGCGGGACGCGAACGCCTCGCGGACCGCCGCCGTACGGCCGGGCTGGTCGGCGACCGTGGAGTTGATCTCGCCCGATCCGGTGTAGCGGTCGTACGAGGAGACCAGCTCGGACAGCGGGCCGGTCTGGCCGCCCAGGGCCGCCAGGACGTGGAGGGCCGCCAGCATGCCGGTGTCCGCGTTCCAGAAGTCGCGGAAGTAGTAGTGCGCGGAGTGCTCGCCGCCGAAGATGGCGCCGGTGCGGGCCATCTCCTCCTTGATGAAGGAGTGGCCGACCCGTGTGCGCACCGGCGTCCCGCCGTTCTCGCGGACGACCTCCGGGACGGACCACGACGTGATCAGGTTGTGGATGACGGTCCCCGTGCCGCCGTTCCTGGCGAGCTCGCGCGCCGCGACCAGCGCCGTGACGGCCGACGGCGACACCGGGTCGCCCTTCTCGTCCACCACGAAGCACCGGTCGGCGTCGCCGTCGAAGGCCAGGCCCAGGTCGGCGCCCTCCTCGCGCACCCGCTCCTGCAGGTCCACGAGGTTGGCCGGGTCCAGCGGGTTGGCCTCGTGGTTGGGGAAGGTCCCGTCCAGCTCGAAGTACATGGGGACCAGCTCCAGCGGCAGGCCCTCGAAGACGGTGGGGACCGTGTGGCCGCCCATGCCGTTGCCCGCGTCGACCACGACCTTCAGCGGCCGGACGGACGTGAGGTCCACGAGGGTCTTCAGATGAGCGGCGTAGTCGGTGAGGGTGTCGCGCCCGGTGAGCGTGCCGGGCGTGGCCGCCGCTTCCGGCGCGCCCGTCCCGAGCCACTTCTCCGCGAGCGCGCGGATCTCCGCCAGGCCGGTGTCCTGGCCCACCGGTGCCGCGCCGGCGCGGCACATCTTGATGCCGTTGTACTGGGCCGGGTTGTGCGACGCCGTGAACATCGCGCCCGGCAGCCCGAAGCTCCCCGACGCGAAGTACAGCTGGTCCGTGGAGCAGAGGCCGATCAGCGTGACGTCCGCGCCGTGCCGCGCCGCGCCGCGCGCGAACGCGCCGGACAGGCCCGGGGACGAGGGGCGCATGTCGTGGCCGACCACGATGGCGTCGGCGCCGGTCACCTCGACGAACGCCGCGCCGAAGAGCTCCGCCAGCGGCTCGTCCCACTGGTCCGGGACCACCCCGCGGACGTCGTACGCCTTCACGATCCCCGACAGATCCCGAGACGGACCACCAGACAGATCAGCTGTCACTTCCCCGCACCCTCCTGCAAGCCCTGTGTGTCCACCCGCGGTGGAGCACACAAACTACCCGTAGGGGGCGGAGGCTCAGGAGTCGGGAGAGCGCAGCACCCGCAGGTGGCCGCGGCGGCCGACCTCGACGGGGTCCCCGGCGCGGCTTCCGGGCTTGCCGCCGGCCTGCGCCGCGCGCTCCTGGGGGCGGGCCGCTTCCCGTACGGCGTTGGCGAGCGCTTCGAGATCGTCGCCGCTGGGGCGGGCGGGGGCGGAGCCGTCCGAGAGGCGGACGACCTCCCAGCCGCGCGGCGCGGTCAGGCGCTCGCTGTGCTCGGCGCACAGGTCGTAGCAGTGGGGCTCGGCGTAGGTGGCGAGCGGGCCGAGAACCGCTGTCGAGTCGGCATAGACGTACGTCAGTGTCGCGACGGCGGGGCGGCCGCACGCGGTGCGCGAACAGCGACGTACATGGCTCACGACGTTGGACGGTACCGCACTCTTGAGCGGGCCGCGACGACTCTCCACCAGGTCACTCGCCCGTGTCGCGGTGTGACGTCCCGCACAGGGGTCCCCGGAAAGGCTCGGCTGACCTGCTCGGAAGGTGTCGGCCGGGGGCCGCGGCGGCCGGCCTGCCGAACATCACCCCGAACGAATCCGGTCAATCCTGATGGGCGAACCGATCGGGGGGCCATGCCGAATCGCGCCGAAGTATGGCCGGAACGCGCAATCGGCGACATGCCCGCCGCCCGGCGCGCGGCACGATCGTCGTACCCCGGGGAGAGCTACCCTGCCTCAGTGATGGACAGTCCCGTACCGCCCCGCCCGGCCGAGCCCCGGCCGCGCCGCCGAGACCGCCACGGCAGCGGCATGCGCGGACCCGTCGCCCCGCCGCAGGTACCGCTCTCCGCCAGCCGCGCCGACACCTTCCGCGACCTGGTCCAGGACTCGGTGGAGCGGCTGGAGCGGCGCTGGCCGCAACTGACCGACGTCGACTTCCTCGTACTGGAGGTACCGGTCTCCCCCGAGGAGTCGGTGCCGCTGGGCGTCTCGGTGCCGGCCGGGCGCGACCGGCCCGCGCGGGTCGTGGTCTACCGGCGGCCGGTCGAGCTGCGCGCCAAGAGCCGGGACGAGCGGGCCCTGCTCGTCCACGAGGTCGTGGTCGAGCAGGTCGCCGAGCTGCTGGGGCTCTCCCCCGAGTCGGTCGATCCCCGGTACGGCCAGGACTAGTCGTCCAGGACGGACAGGTCCTGCCCCGCGGACGGGACCTCCACCGTGCCACGGTCGTCGGCGAGCGTCTGCACGGTGAACATCGGCAGGCCGTCGTCCGGTTCGGCCAGTGTGCGCGCCGCGTGCACCGGACCGCCCGAGAGGGTCTCCACGGTCAGGGCGTACACCCCCTTGAGCCCGGCCGGTACCGGCGGCGTGACCGCCAGGGTGGTACCACTCCCGATCTTGTACGTCTTGGTCACCGGCGTCCCGCCCTCGGTGCCGGCCGACGCTGTGACCTTCACCTCCGCGGCCTCGCCGGGCGCCGTCAGTGACAGCGTGGTGCCCTCGGCCCGGTTGTCCGCCACGGTCGCCCGCTCCCCCACCGGCCCGGTCGCCGGGATGAACGCCATCTCCTGGTCGGCGCCCTTGCCACGCACCACCCGCAGCGCGGCGACCACCGGGGTGGCGCGCCCCTTGCGCGCCGGTGACAGCAGCAGCGACCCGGCCTCCCCGCGCGTGACGTTCTCGAGGTCGACGGCCGCGGTCATCCCCGACTTCACATGCAGGCTCTCGGCGGCGGCCGGGGTGATCGTGCCGGTCGGGCTCGCGAGCTGGATCTTCAGGTCGGCGTCGCCCTCGCCCGGCGCGTACGCCACCAACCGTACGGACGTGGCGTCCGCCGGGATGCCGGGCAGCACCAGTGTGCCGGCCGGGTCGGCCGACGCGGGCAGCCAGTCGCTGCCGAGGTTCTCGTCGGCGGAGCGCACCACCGCGCCGACCCGCCCGCTGCGGGTGGTGACGTGGACGGTGACGTCCTCGGCGGCGGGGCCGGTCGTCAGGGTGGAGAGCAGGACCGGCACGCCGGACCGGGCGGGGACGGTGATGCCTTCGGTGAGCTGCGACTTCAGGGCGCCGTCGGGTCCGTACAGCTCGATGTCGACGACGGTGGCCGTGTCGTCGGGGTTGGTGAGGTGGACGTAGTCGGCGCGCTGCCCGGCCGTCGAGGCGCCGGGGAACCAGAAGTCCGTGTCGGGCGCGGTACAGCTGAGGCCGAGCATTCCGCGCCCGCCGCCCGCCGGGACCTTGGTCGTCTGCTGGGTGGTCCAGCCGGGCGCGAGCCGGCCGGAGGCGGCGCCGACCAGGGCGGGGGCGTCGCCGCCGTCGGCCTCGGCGGTGACCGGTCTGCCGGGCTGGGTGAGCGTGAGGACGGGCTTGTCGGCGGCGGGCGCCTTCTTCGGCGCGTCCGCCTCCGCGTCCGCCTCCGTGTCCGCCTTCTTGGAGTCCGCCGCCGTCACGTCGGCGGTGGCGGCGGACGGCCTCAGCTCCGCCCGGTCGGCGGCCTCGCCCGCGGCCGTGCCGGCGCCCTGGGCGGCGCCCGCCGGTGTGAACGACGTGTACACCGTCTCGGCGACCTCGGAGTTGCTCGGCGCGGGGCACAGCAGGCTGGAGCGTTCGACCGGGAGCCGTGCCGGGGCCTTGGCGGCCGTCGCCGTCCCCGCGTCGCCCCCCGGCGCGGTCAGCACGGCGAACCCGGTGACCGCGGCGAGGGCGGTGACGGCGGCGGCGAGGGAGAGGGTGGTGCGGTTCACTGGTTGCTGCTCCCGTCGGGACGCTGCTCGTTGTCGTACCCGTAGCCGTAATCCGGCCGCTGCTCGTACTGGCCCGGCGGGTACTGCTGGTCGTACTGGCCCTGGTCGTACTGGTCGTACTGGTCGTACTGGTCGTACTGGTCGTACTGACCCTGCCCCTGCCCCTGCTCGTACGGGACCTGCTCGTACGGGACCTGCTCGTACGCGCCCTGCTCGTGCGGGCCCCGTTCGTAGGACTGCTGGGGGTGCTGCGGGTACTGCTGGTGCTCGGGGTATCGCTGGTACGAGTCGGCCGGGTACTGCTGTCCCTCGGCCGGGTGGGCCGCGTACGCCTGGCTGCCGTCCCAGTCGCCGTAGGACGGCTGTCGCGGGACGCCCTGCGCCGCGTACGGATCGGCGTCCGGTACGGGGACGGGGTCCGGCTCGGTCCCCGCGGCGGCTTCCGTCTCCGCGGCCTCCGCGGCGGCCGCCGCCCGCAGCCTGCGCGCCCGGCGGCCGTCGCCCGCCAGGTCCTCGGGGGTCACGGCGTGCCGCTCCTCCTCCGGCAGGTCGTCGTCCACGTCCCTGCGCCGTCCCGGCAGAGCGAGCACGAGGAGGACCACGGCCAGGGAGCACTGGGTCCAGATCCAGGCGGTGTGCGCGAAGGAGTCCTCGTAGGTCAGGTCCAGGCGCCCGCCCTCGGCGGGCAGCTCGAAGCCCTGCGCCCAGCCGTCGACGACCGTCTTCTCCAGGGGCTTCCCGTCGATGGTGGCCCGCCAGCCGTCGTCCGCGCGGTCCGCGATCCGCAGGACGCGGCCGGGGCCGCCCGGCGGGATCTCGGTGTGCGCCTCGACCGGACCCGCGGCGACCGGCAGCCGCTCCCCCTTGCCGTCGCCGCCCGGGACGATGGTGGCCCGCGCGACCTGACGGTCGACCCGCCACAACGCGCTGCCGTCCAGCTGGCTGAGCCGGGTGAGCCCCGGCGTGGCGTCCAGAACGCGGCTCGTCCGGCGCGGCGCCCCGTCCCGTACCAGGACGTACCGGATCGCGAAACCGCTCAGCTCGGCGGTCTGGTCCGCGCCGGAGCCGGCGACCAGATGGGCGACGACCTTGTCGAGGCGGGGGTCGCCGCCGCCCGCCGCCGTCAGCTCGGCGTCGCCGAGGCGGGCCCCGGAGCCCCGGACCAGGGTGTACGGGACGTGGGCGGACGACGTGCCGCCCAGCACCAGGGTGCGCGGCTGGTCCCGGGTGTCGCTCTCCTCCGCCACGAAGGCGGGCACCTGGACCGGGTCGCGCCGCTCCAGCGGCCCCGCGGCGCCGCCGATCATCCAGCTCGCCGCGGAGACGAGCGGGCCCGCGGCGGCGGCCAGGGCGATCAGCACGGCGACGGGCTGGCGCCAGCCGAAGCTCTGGGAGGCGACGCGCGTACGGCCGCCCTCCGCCCCGAGCATGCCGGCGGCCAGCAGCGCGACGCCGTACACGAGGGTGGCCGGCCCGGCCCAGCCGGACCCGCCGCCAGAACCGCCGCCGGTCCCGTTGGCGAGCACCGCGAAGACCAGGGCGACCACGGCCGTGACCCACGCCGTACGGATCGCGGACCGCCGCTCGGCGCGCAGCAGGGCGGCGAGCGCCGCCAGGACCAGGCCGATCAGGACCACGCCGCCGACGGTCCCCGGTCCGCCCGGCGAGACGCCGAGCAGGTCCAGCGGGGACGCCGCCGGCGTACCGAACTCCACCCCGGCCTCCCTGAAGAGGGCGGACGGGTCGGTCAGCAGCGTCAGGGACCAGGGGGCGAGCATCAGCAGCGGAGTGCCGATCGCGGCCAGGAAGCGCAGCCCGTACGCCACGAAGTCGTCGCGCCGCAGCGCCAGCACCGCCAGCCCCAGGACGGCCGCGAGCGGCCACACGACGGGCGTGAAGGCCATGGTGAAGGTGAGCAGGAAGGCGTACGCCCAGGTGGCGCGCCAGCTGCCACGCCCTTCGCCCCGCAGTCCGTGCGCCGCGACGGCGGCCCGGGCGATCAGCGGCAGCAGGACCGCGAGGACGGCGGTGCCGATCCGCCCGGTCGCGAGGGCGCCGGTCGTGGCGGGCAGGAAGGCGTACGCGACGGCTCCCCAGGCGCGCAGCAGCCGGGACTGGACGAGGGAGCGGGAGGCGAAGTACGCGGTGACGCCGGCCAGTGGCACCGAGCAGACCAGCAGCACGGTGACAGTCAGGCCGGTGGAGCCGAGGAACACGGCGGAGAGGGCGGCGAGGAGCGCGAGGTACGGCGGGGCGGTCTGCGTGCCGCCGGTGCCGAGCGGGTGCCATGCGTCCGCGTACCGGTTCCACAGGTCCCCGACTCCGTCGGGGACGGGCAGCAGCGCGCCTCCCGCCAGGGAGCCACCGCCGAACAGGCCGCGGCAGGCGACCACCGACGCGACCAGCAGCAGCGCGAAGAGGACGGGACCCGGCCTGCGGGCGATCTTCTTCAGGCGGGCGAACTGCTCGATCTCCAGGTAGTCGGCGTCGTCACCGCCGGGGCCCGACTCGACGGCACCGTGCCGTGATCCGCCCGAATCGGCGTCCGTGCCCCCGAAGTCGGACATGACCTGTTCGACCGTGACGCGGACGGTGGCGCCGGGCGGCGGGAACAGCGGGCGCAGCTCTGACGCCTCGACGGTCCCTCCGCGCCGCCTGCGACGGGCCGCGACGATCCGCTCCGGCCGCAGCAACGTGCCGAACAGGCCCATCACTTCGTCGACGGCCTGGCCGGGTGCCTTGCCGACGAGGTAGGCGAGCGTACGGAGGAGGGTGCCGACGACGAGGCGGAGCAGCACCCAGGGGAAGGCGATGCCGCGCGCGTTGGCGAGGAGTGTGTAGACGGCGCCCGCCTTGTCGACGCGGTGCGGGCTCGCGACGGAGCGGCCCGCGCAGTCGACGGTGCGCCGCTCGCGCGCGGACGCCTCGGCGTGGCGGAGGACGGCGTCGGGGGCGACGAGCACCCGGTGGCCGGCGGAGTGGGCGCGCCAGCACAGGTCGACGTCGTCACGCATGAGGGGCAGGCGGCGGTCGAAGCCGCCGAGCTCCTCGAAGACGTCACGGCGGATGAGCATTCCGGCGCTGGAGACGGACAGCACGGAGCGGACCTGGTCGTGCTGGCCCTGGTCCTGCTCGCGCCGGTCCAGTCCGGTCCAGCGGCGGCCGCTGTTGGCGATGGAGACGCCCACTTCGAGGAGCTGCTTGCGGTCGTACCAGCCGCGCAGCTTGGGCCCGATGATCGCGGCGTGCTCGTCGCCGTCCGCGACGCGGAGCAGTTCGGCGAGGGCGCCGGGCTCGGGCGCGGCGTCGTCGTGCAGCAGCCAGAGCCACTGGACGGGCTCGCCGTGCGGCAGGTCCGGCAGGTCGTAGGCGTCGTCGTTCCACGTCCTGCTGACCGGGTCCCAGCCGCTGGGCCGCTTCAGGTAGGGGAGCTCCTCGGGGCCGAGGGCGGGCGCGGTGCGGGCGGCCTCCTCGACGGCGGCGCCGAAGCCCGTACGCCGCGCGAGGTGCAGCACCCGGTCGTCGCCGATGGCCTCGGAGACCAGCCGCGCGGAGTCGTCGGCGCTGCCGGTGTCGGCGGCGACGACGTTCTGTACGGGACGCTCCTGACCGAGCAGCCCGGAAAGGACGTCCGGCAGCCACCGGGCACCGTCGTGGGACACGAGCACGGCGGTGACGACGTGCCGCGGGAAGTCGGGCTGCTGCGTGGGGGAAGCGGGGGTGAACGCGGCTGTGGCGGACATCGGGTTACGGGCCCTCCGGCCGGGGGTCGCCCGCGGGGGGCGTTGGAGCGTCTCGGACGGAGGCCCACACTAATGGCTGGCACGTCACCCTTCCGCCGCCTGTGGACAGAGCGCGGACGGTGGCCGGTTCTTTACGTACGCGTGTGCGCGGTTTGACCGGTGGGCACCGGCCGCAGGCCGCGCGTCCGGCCCGACGGGCCCCGCGTACGCCCCGGCAGACCCCTCACGCTGCGCCTGTGACCGCGCCGGTCACGCCGGACGGCCCCGGCCGGTGCCCGTCCGCGCCGTGTGCCCGGTGGGCGCCCGGCGGCCACGGCGAGCGGGGGGCCGTCGCCCCGGCGGAGGCGTCCCGGCGGAGGCGTCCCGGCGTCCGGGCCGGCCCGCGGTCGGCCACGGTCGGCCGCGGTCGGACAGCGCCGCCCGGCGGGTGGGCGGGGGCCTGGGCGCGGGGCTCGGCGCGAGGTCTGCGCGCGGGAGGCCGGGACCACCGCCCGGCCGCCCCGCGGCACCCGGCGGGTGGGCGCGGGGTCACCGCGCGGCTGTGGGGAGCCGCCGCCCGGCGGGGCGGCTCGGTGCCGGGTCGGAGCCCGTGGGCGCGTGGCCCGGCCTGCGGCCCGCGTCGAGGCCGCGCGGCGGGCGGGCGCGGGGTGACCGCGCGGGGGGCCGGGGCGGGACGGCGGAGCGCGGCGTGGCCGGCGACGGCGTCAGACCGCGGCCTTTTTCAGGCGGCGGCGTTCACGTTCCGACAGCCCGCCCCAGATTCCGAATCTTTCATCGTTGGCGAGCGCGTATTCGAGGCATTCCGAACGGACTTCGCAGGCGAGGCAGACCTTCTTGGCCTCACGAGTGGATCCGCCCTTCTCGGGGAAGAAGGACTCCGGATCCGTCTGGGCGCACAACGCGCGCTCCTGCCAGCCGAGTTCCTCATCCGCGTCCTCGACCAGCAGTTCCTGGAACAACTCGGTCATGTGCGCCCCTCGTCGGTCTTTGCGTCCCCGTGTGATGGCCGTTTGTCGAATTTTTCGGCCGAACGACACGAGTGAAATTACAAGTGCGTTGCTCCGGACCAGTCAAGCCGGGATCTGCTATTGGGCCCGGTATTCACTCTGCGGAACCAAGGCTATGCGGAAAGTGTTCAAATCAGCAAAATTGAGACACATGCCGCCACCTGGCCCACACCCTCCCTTTCGCCACCTCTTCCGGGGAGGACGTCCGCCGCTTCGATCTTGTTGCGGTCAAGCCGGTGAAGCGACCCGGATCACAGTCGGATCTCGGGACTGCGGCGACGTTTGCGCCGGTGGTTGCTGCGGCATGTGTCCCGACCCCTGGCAGCACAAACCTTTCTCCGGACGGAGTAACCGGATGAGGTGAAACATTGCGGCCAAATCGGGCATTGGGTTGACATACGGAATCGAGCCGGTCACCTTTGTTTGCATGCCAGCGACCACAGCGCTCCTCGCGACCCCCGCACGTGGGTCCCTCGGCGCTGCCCGGGCTCTCCAGCCTCTCTGTCGCTGTTGCTGTCGCTGTTCCAGCTGTTGACGCCCCAGAGCTCCAGCGCCCCGCCCCAGCGTCTGTTTCCCGCCCTTCCCGCGTGTACCGCTTCCGGCTTCCGGACCCGTTTCTCTCGAGGAACTCCCGCACCCCATGAACAGCGACAGCGACCTCCAGATCGCCGGCGACATCCTCGCCGTCCAGCACCTTCTCCAGCCCGCCAAGGAGCACCCCTCCACCGTGGCCGAGTTCGTCGGCCTGGCCCGCACCATCGCCGCCGACCGGACGCAGTGGGCCCGCCTCGTCGAGTACGACGCCACCACCCGCTGGTACCAGCGGCTGCGCACCGGACCCGGCTACGAGGTCTGGCTGCTGTCCTGGGTGCCCGGTCAGGGCACAGGTATGCATGATCACGGCGAGTCCTCCGGCGTACTGACCGTCCTCCAGGGCGAACTGACGGAACGTACGGAAAAGGGCGCGCGTCCGCTCACCGCCGGCGCCCAGCGCGTCTTCGCGCCGGGATTCGCACACGACGTGGTCAACGACTCACTCGAACCGGCCGTCAGTCTGCACGTCTACTATCCGGGCCTCACCGACATGCCGATGCACCCCAGCGGCTGCTCCGCCCCAAAGCCCCGGGACGCCGTCGTCGCCTGACCGGCCTCAGGGGGAGCCGCCCCGGACTGACAGACTGTGCCCATGCGCATTGTGGTTCTGGCCGGCGGCATCGGCGGTGCCCGTTTTCTGCGCGGCCTCAAGCAGGCCGCGCCCGACGCGGACATCACGGTCATCGGCAACACCGGTGATGACATCCATCTGTTCGGGCTGAAGGTCTGCCCCGACCTCGACACGGTGATGTACACCCTGGGCGGGGGCATCGACGAGGAACAGGGCTGGGGGCGCGCGGATGAGACGTTCCACGTCAAGGCGGAGCTCGCGGCGTACGGAGTGGGGCCGGAGTGGTTCGGGCTCGGCGACCGCGACTTCGCCACCCACATCGTCCGCACGCAGATGCTGGGCGCCGGTTACCCGCTGAGCGCCGTCACCGAGGCGCTGTGCGCCCGGTGGAAGCCCGGGGTGCGGCTGCTGCCGATGTCCGACGACCGGGTGGAGACGCACGTCGCCGTCGAGGTCGAGGGCGAGCGCAAGGCCGTGCACTTCCAGGAGTACTGGGTGAGGCTGCGCGCCTCCGTCGACGCGCAGGCGGTGGTCCCGGTCGGCGCCGAGCAGGCCCAGCCCGCGCCCGGGGTCCTGGAGGCCATCGGCGAGGCCGACGTCGTGCTCTTCCCGCCGTCCAACCCGGTGGTGTCCATCGGGACCATCCTCGCCGTGCCCGGTATCCGGGAGGCGATCGCCGAGGCGGGCGTACCGGTCGTGGGGCTGTCCCCCATCGTCGGGAACGCGCCGGTGCGCGGCATGGCCGATAAGGTGCTCGCCGCGGTGGGTGTCGAGGCCACGGCCGGGGCGGTCGCCCGGCACTACGGCTCCGGGCTCCTCGACGGCTGGCTCGTCGACACGACCGACGTGGACACGGTCGGCGAGGTCGAGGCGGCGGGCATCCGGTGCCGAGCGGTGCCGTTGATGATGACCGACGTGGACGCCACGGCGGCGATGGCGCGCGAGGCCCTGGCCCTCGCCGAGGAGGTACGCGCGTGACGGCCCCGTCGTACCGGGTGTGGGCGCTGCCGGGACTGCCGGAGGTACGGCCCGGCGACGACCTCGCCAAGCTGATCGCCACCGCCGTCACCGCCAGCGGACCGGGACTGGCCGACGGTGATGTGCTGCTCGTCACCTCCAAGATCGTCAGCAAGGCGGAGGGCCGGATCGTCGCGGCGGACGACCGCGAGACGGCGATCGACGCCGAGACGGTACGGGTGGTGGCGCGGCGCGGCACCCTCCGCATCGTCCAGAACCGGCAGGGCCTGGTCATGGCCGCGGCCGGCGTCGACGCCTCCAACACCCCGCCGGGAACGGTGCTGTTGCTGCCGGAGGACCCGGACGCCTCCGCCCGGGTGATCCGGGACGGGCTGCGGGACGCGCTCGGGGTGGACGTCGGCGTCGTCGTCACGGACACGTCCGGGCGGCCGTGGCGCAGCGGGGTCACCGATGTGGCGATCGGCGCGGCCGGGGTGCGCGTCCTGGACGACCTGCGCGGCGGCACGGACGCGTACGGCAACCCGCTCGTCGCCACCGTGGTCGCCGGCGCGGACGAGCTCGCCGCCGCCGGGGACCTGGTGAAGGGCAAGGCGGCGGGACTGCCGGTCGCGGTGGTGCGGGGCCTTTCGCACCTGGTCGTCGCCGACGAGGGGGACACGGGCGCGCGGGCGCTGCTGCGCGACGCGGTGGACGACATGTTCCGGCTCGGTACGTCGGAGGCGGTGCGGGAGGCGGTCACGCAACGGCGCACGGTGCGGGAGTTCACCGACGACCCGGTGGACCCGGGCGCGGTGCGGCGGGCGGTGGCGGCGGCCCTGACGGCGCCCGCGCCGCACCACACGACACCGTGGCGGTTCGTGCTGCTGGAGTCGGCGGAGTCACGGGTGCGGCTGCTGGACGCGATGCGGGACGCCTGGGTCGCCGACCTGCGGGCCGACGGCCTCGGCGACGACGCCGTCGCGCGGCGGGTGCGCCGCGGGGACGTCCTGCGCCGCGCGCCCTTCCTGGTGGTGCCGTGCCTCGTGATGGACGGTTCGCACCACTACGGGGACGCCCGGCGGGACGTGGCGGAGCGGGAGATGTTCGTGGTCGCGGCCGGGGCCGGCGTACAGAACTTCCTGGTCGCGCTGGCCGGTGAGCGGCTGGGGTCGGCGTGGGTGTCGTCGACGATGTTCTGCCGGGACGTCGTACGGGGCGTGCTGGACCTGCCGGCCCACTGGGACCCCATGGGCGCGGTGGCGGTGGGACGGCCGGCGGGCACGCCCCCGCCGAGGGCGGCGCGGGAGGTCGGGGGGTTCGTCGAGGTGCGGTGACCCCGGCCGGGCCCGGGCGGCGGCCTCGGGCGGCTAGAGCGCGGCGATGTTGCCGGGGGTGAAGCGGGGGCCGTGGCGGGGCGGCGTGCGGCCGCTGAGGAGGATGAGGCGGGCGGCACGGTGGCGCTGGCCCGCGTAGGGCGCGAGGAGCTCCAGCATCTCGTCGTCGTCGGCGTCCCGGCGCCCCGCCAGGGCGTGACCGACGATGCTCGGCAGGTGGTAGTCGCCGACGGTGACCGCGTCGGGGGCGCCGTTGCTGCGCTGGACCGTCTCGGCGGACGTCCAGGGGCCGATGCCCGGGATCAGCTCCAGCCGCCGCCGGGCCTCCTCGGGTTCCATCGCGGCGGCCTCCTCCAGGCGCCGGGCCACCCGGACGGCGCGCAGGACGGTGGACGAGCGCTTGGCGTCGACGCCCGCGCGGTGCCACTCCCACGAGGGGATCAGCGCCCAGGTGCGCGGCTCGGGCATGACGTACAGCCGGTCGTCGGGGCCCGGCGCGGGATCACCGAACCCGCGCACGAGCAGCCGCCACGCCCGGTACGCCTCGTCCGTCGTGACCTTCTGCTCCAGGATCGAGGGGATCAGCGACTCCATCACCAGCCCGGTGCGGGTCAGCCGCAGTCCCGGGCGGCGCCGCTCGGTGACGGCCAGCAGCCGGTGGCGCGGGGTGAACGCGGACGGGTCGTCCTCCGCGCCGAGGAGCGCCGGGAGGCGGTCCAGCAACCATCGCGCGCCCGCGCCCCACGCCTCCGCCTCGACGGCCCCGCCCCTGGCCGCCACGCGGAGCGTCCCGGGGCCCTCCGGGGTGCGGCTGGCGCGCCAGACCGAGCCGTCGGGCGCCGTACGGAACGTGGGGTCGGCCGGGCCGCGCCGCAGCGGGCCCAGGGCGAGCCCGAGGTCCAGGGGCCACGGGGGCGTCCAGGTCCGGGTGCGGGGGGCGGCTGCCGCGGCGGAGGCCGGCCGGGCGGCGGGTACGGCGACGTGCCCGCCGCGCACGGTGGTGCGGGTCGGGCGCGGGGCGTAACGGCCTGCCACGGAAGTACGGTCCTCGGGGTCGGGTCCCCCGGGTCGCGGTCCCGGGTCCTATGAGGGTAGCCCCCGCGCGGCCCCCGGGTGCCGCCCCGGGACAGCGCGGCCCAGCCGCCGCCGGGCGTCACCCCGGCGGGCCGGCCGGCGGCTCCGGGCCGCCGGCCCGCGGCGCCTGCCCGGCCGCTCCCGCCCGCGCCTACTGGTCCGACGAGAAGCGGACGGCGCCGTCCGGCAGCCGCGCGCCGCACCACACCCGTACGCCGTCCCGCAGCTCGTTGTCGGCGCCCACGTGCGCGCCGTCGCCGATGACCGCGCCGTGCAGGACCGTCCGGGCGCCCACCCGCGCGCCCTCACCGATCAGCGAGTCGCTGATCACCGCTCCGGCCTCGACGACCGCGCCGTCCAGGACGGTGCTGCCGTCGACGCGGGCGCCCTCGCCGACCGTCGCGCCGGCGCCGATGACCGTACCGCCCGTGAGCTTGGCGTCCGGGGCGACGGAGGCGCTGTCGAGGACGAGCCGGTCACCGCGGCGGCCCGGCACGGCCGGCGACGGGGCGCGGCCCATCACCAGGTCGGCGGAGCCGCGCACGAACGCCTGCGGGGTACCGAGGTCCAGCCAGTACGTGGAGTCGACCATGCCCTGGAGGTGGGCGCCGGTGGCCAGCAGGTCGGGGAACGTCTCGCGTTCGACCGAGACGGGCCGGCCCGTGGGGATCGTGTCGATGACCGAGCGGCGGAAGACGTACGCACCCGCGTTGATCTGGTCGGTGACGATCTCCTCGGGCGTCTGCGGCTTCTCCAGGAAGGCCGTGACGCGGCCGGTGGCGTCCGTGGGGACCAGCCCGAACGCCCGCGGGTCCTCGACCCGGGTGAGGTGGAGCGAGATGTCGGCACCGGACGTCTCGTGGGTGTCCACCAGGGCCCGGATGTCCAGACCGGTGAGGATGTCCCCGTTGAAGATCAGCACCGGCTCGTCCGGTCCCGAGCGCAGGCGGGAGGCGACGTTGCGGATCGCCCCGCCCGTGCCGAGCGGCTCGCGCTCCGTGACGTACTCGATGTGCAGGCCCAGCGACGACCCGTCGCCGAAGTACGGCTCGAACACCTCGGCGAGGTACGAGGTCGCCAGCACGATGTGCTCGACGCCGGCCGCCCGCGCGCGGGCCAGTTGGTGCGTGAGGAACGGGACGCCCGCCGCCGGAACCATGGGCTTGGGCGTGTTCACCGTCATCGGCCGGAGCCGGGTGCCCTTGCCACCGACCAGGAGGATCGCTTCTGTCACCTGTCGTCTCTGCTTCCTGCTGGGTCCGGTCGATGGGCCACATCGGTCATATGACCGATACGACCGGACAGTGTATGCAGATCGTCCGGTACAGCCGTCCCGGTCGTCCTCACCGGCCCTGGTACTTGGCCGACGCGCTCCGGGCCGTGCCGAGCTTGCCGTAGAGCCGCGCGCCGGGGCAGTCGGTCACAAAGCCGTCCCGGTGCCCGGAGATGACGTTGAGCTTGACCTTCGCGCCCTTCTTGTACCGGTTCCCACCGCCCGAGGTCAGGGTGGTCTTCGCCCGCGGGTTCTTTCCGTACAGTCCGAGCTTCCAGGCCGTCAGCCGCGCGACGCCGGTCACCGCCGCCGAGGGCGGATTCGACTGACTGTACGTGCCCAGGACCGCGATGCCCATGCTGTTGCTGTTGAAGCCCAGGGTGTGCGCGCCCAGCACCGGCTTGGCCACGCCTCCCGCACGGCCTTCGTAGATGTTTCCGCACTTGTCGACGGCGAAGTTGTAGCCGAAGTCCCGCCAGCCGCTGCTCTTCACGTGGTAGCGGTAGATACTGCGGAGAACGGACGGGGCCTGCTTGCAGGAGTAGTTGTTGCCGGTGGCGCTGTGGTGGACGAAGGCCGCCTGGACGGACTTGGTGTAGACGAAGTTGCGCTCGCGCAGCCTCTCGTCGGCGCCCCACCCCTTGCGGGTGATGATGCGGGGGCGGGGCCCGATGTACGGCTTGGCGACCATGGCCTCGTCGCCGAACTGGTCGGCGAACGCGGCTTCCGTCGCCTCCTTGGTCAGCTCGGGGATCTCGGCCGCGCCGAGCGGCACGAGTTCGGCGTTGACCGCGGAGGCGGCCGACTCCTCAGCCGTCAGCGCCGGGAGGGGGACCTGGCCGGAGGTGGTGCCGGTGTCGTTGCCCTCCGGGACCTCCGGGCCCTGGGCGGTGTCCTCGCCGGCGAGCTCGATGACGGGCTCGTCGCCGGGGTCGACCAGCTCGATGCGCATGCCGCGCGGCAGCGCGGCGGGAGCGGCGCCCGAGCGCGGGGCCTCTGCCCGTACGCGTACCTCGATGCCGTCCGAGGCGCCGACCCACAGCGGGGCGGTGGAGCCGCGGACCGTGCCCGAGTCCCGTTCGGGCGTGCCGGGGTCGGCGGCGTGGTCGTGGTTGTGGGTGTCGACGGACTGCCAGTCGGACCAGGCCCCGCTGCCGGTGGCGCGGGTGCGGACCTGGACGGAGCCGTGCAGCTCGGTGTCCGGGTCGTCCCAGACGACGCCGACCAGCGAGAAGGGGCGGACGTCCCGCGCGGTCAGCCCCTGCGCCGCGGCGCCCGCCCGCTCGGCGGGGAGCGCGTGGAGCGGCAGCGACTGCGTCGAGCCGGGGACGGACACCTCGCCGGCGGGACCGGCCGGGGCGGCGGAGGTGAGGGACGGGGCGGGGGCCGCGCTCGCGGGGAGCGCGAGCGGGAGCACGAGGGCCGCGGCGCACGCGACACCGATCGAGGATGCAAGGTAGGCACGCATGGGCCGATCCTCGGCGGACCGGAGCCGCCCCGCTCGTCGGGAAACTGACGGCCCATCGGTCCGACCGGTGGACGCCGTCACCGGTACGGCCCACCCCGCCCGCCCCGCGCGCGTACCCTGGCGCGCGTGAATGCCAGCGACCGTACCCCCGCCGACCTGCTGCGATCCGCTCTCGCCTCGGACGCGGCCCGCCCCTTGGTCACCTACTACGACGACGCCACCGGTGAACGCGTCGAATTGTCGGTGGCCACCTTCGCCAACTGGGTGGCCAAGACGGCCAACCTCCTCCAGGACGGCTTGTCCGCCGAGCCGGGCGAGCGGGTCGCGCTGCTGCTGCCCGCTCACTGGCAGACCGCCGTCTGGCTGGTCGCCTGCTCCTCGGTGGGTGTCGTCGCCGACCTCGGCGGCGACCCCGCCGCCGCCGACCACGTCGTCGCCGGGCCCGACCGGCTCGAAGAGGGCCTGGCCTGCCCCGGCGAGCGGCTCGCGCTGTCCCTCGCGCCGCTGGGGCGCCGCTTCCCGTCCCCGCCGGCCGGGTACGACGACTACGCGGTGGAGGTGCCGGGCCAGGGGGACGTGTTCGCCCCGTACGTCCCGGTGGACCCGGCCGCGCCGGCGCTCGCCGTGGGCGGTACGGAGCTGACCGGTGCGGAACTGGTGGACCGGGGCCGCGCGGACGCGCGGCGGCTGGGCCTGGCGGGCGGGGCGCGGCTGCTGTCGGCGTTGCCGTACGACACGTGGGAGGGCCTGTCGGCGGGGCTGTACGCGCCGCTGGCGGGCGGCGCGTCCGTCGTCCTGTGCCGGAACCTGGAACGGTTGTCGCCGGAGGGGCTCGCGAAGCGGGTCGAGAGCGAGCGGATCACCAGCACTCTGGTGTGAAGTCCACCCGTCCGGCGCATGGCGCGCCGAGTCCCCCGGGTTCGGGCACCGTCCGCGATGGATGATCGTCACACACCCCTCGGCCTCGTACGAAGGACGGACGGCAGACGTGACGGACAGCGCTGGTACGCCCCCGGAGCCGGATCCCCCAGCAGGGGCGTCCGGTCCCGGTACCCCAGCCGGTGACGCCCCGTCCGGCCGGCCGGCGGACGGCGGGGCCCACCCGCCCGGGGGCGGAGGGAGCGGCGGGGAGCCCCGGCGGCGGGCGGGAGGTGCGCGCCCCTGGCGCCCGGCCCCCGTCCGGGTCCGGGTCCGGGTCGGGTCCGGCTTCCGGTCCCGCGGTCTGCGGGTCATCGCCTTCGTGGGCGCGATCGCCGTGCTCGCGGCGGCCGGGGCCGGATGGTGGCTGTACAAGAAGCTCGACGAGAACATCACCACCGACACCTCCGCCGCCGCCGAGCTGGAGCGGTACGCCAAGGAGCGCCCCAGCGCCCTCGTGCGCGACGCGCGGAACATCCTGCTGATCGGGTCCGACACCCGCGCGGGCAAGGAGAACGCCCGGTACGGCCGCGACAAGGGCACCCAGCGCTCCGACACGACCATCCTGCTGCACCTGGCCGCCCGCGGGCGCGGGGTGACGGCGGTGTCCGTGCCGCGCGACCTGATGGTGCGCGTCCCGAGCTGCCGCAAGCGCGACGGTTCCCGCACGCCCCCGCGGTTCGCCCAGTTCAACTCGGCGTTCGAGTTCGGTGGTACCGCCTGCACGGTCCGTACGCTGGAGAAGCTGACCGGCATCCGCGTCGACCACCATGTGGTGATCGACTTCCGGGGTTTCAAGGACATGGTGGACGCGGTCGGCGGCGTACGGGTCTGCGTCACGGAGCCCATCGACGACCCCGACGCGCGGGTGAGGCTGAAGCCGGGTGCGCGGACGCTCAACGGTGAGCAGGCCCTCGGTTACGTGAGGGCCCGTAAATCCCTCGGCAACGGCAGCGACACCGAACGCATGGACCGTCAGCAGCAGTTCCTCGGCGCGCTCGTCAACAAGGTGCAGAGCAACGGGGTGCTGCTCAACCCGGCGCGCCTCTACCCGGTGCTGGACGCGGCCACCAGGTCGGTCACCACCGACCCGGGGCTGGACTCGCTGAAGGACCTGTACGACCTGTCGCGCGCGCTGCGCAGCGTACCGACCGAGAAAGTGCAGTTCCTCACCATTCCCCGACGCCCTTACCGCAACAACCCGAACCGCGACGAACTCGTACAGCCCCGGGCGAACAGCCTGTTCAAGCGTCTGCGCGACGACCAACCCGTCGTGGTCGTGCCCGGCGACGGGCAGAACGAGTCCGGAAGCGAGGAGCCTGCGGAATCGAACAGGCACAAGAGGGATGCGAGCCCTTCCGCGGCGCCGACCTTCACCGGCACGAACGCCGCCGTCGGCGCCTGCGGATGAGGGCCGCGAGTAAAGCGAAGGCCAAGGACAGCACCGCAGTCCATGCGGATTGGGCGGATTGCCCCCTTGTAAGGGGCGTGGAATTTGTCACGGGCGTCGCCCCGCGCTGAACTGGGCGGATAGTGTGACGCGATCCGGTGCAGCCGGCCGCGAGGTCGCGCACTCAAGGATCGTGGAACCGAGCGCCTGGGGGGAGGCGCCTCGCGTGGCACCGACGGAGGACTCAAGCAACCGTGGACGCGCACAGCCGTGGACGGGCGGACGACATCGACCCCGCCGACCAGTGGGTGCTCAACCCGCAGACCGGTAACTACGAACTGCGACTGGACCATTCCGCTGGGCATTCGGCGCCGTCGTCGCAGCCGTCCCGCACCCCCGGCCACCGCGGCGCCACCACTGCGAAAAAGCCCTCCCCGAGGACCTCGGGCGCGGGCGGCCCGGCGTCCTCGGCCGGAAGCCGAACGGCCGGCGTCCCCGGCCAGCGCAGGCGCCGCGCACCCGGCGCCCCGGACGGGCCGGGCAGCGGCGGAGGGACACCCCAGACGGCGGGGCGGCGCAAGCGCAAGCCGCAGAAGTCCCGCAAGAAGAAAGCCCTGGTGTGGACGAGCGGCGTGACGGCCGGCGTCGTCACGGCCCTCGCCATCACGGTGTACGCCTATTACGAGCACCTCAACTCCAACATCAGCACCGTCGACATCGCGGGCGCCGGCAGCGGCGGCTTCAAGAAGGACCAGGCCATCAACATCCTGGTCATCGGCACGGACAAGCGGACCGGCGAGGGCAACGAGGGCTACGGCGACAAGAACAGCGAGGGGCACGCCGACACCACGATCCTCTTCCACGTCTCCAAGGACCGGACGAACGCCACCGCGATGTCCATCCCGCGGGACCTGATGACCGACATCCCGGACTGCGAGACCAAGACGCCGGACGGCACGAAGGTCATCCCGGGCCAGCGCGGCGTCCGGTTCAACACCAGCCTCGGCCAGACCGGCCGCGACCCCGGCTGCACCATGCGTACGGTCACGGAGATCACCGGCGTGACCGTCGATCACTTCATGATGGCCGACTTCAACGCGGTGAAGACGCTGACGTCCGCCATCGGCGGCGTCGAGGTGTGCGTGGCCAAGGACGTCGACGACAAACAGTCGAAGCTGAAGCTCACCAAGGGCAAGCACGTCATCGAGGGCGAGGACGCCCTGGCCTTCGTACGCACGCGGCACGCGTTCGGCAACGAGAGCGACCTGGACCGGATCAAGACGCAGCAGCAGTTCCTCAGCTCGATGATCCGCAAGATGAAGTCGAGCGAGACCCTCTCCAGCCCGTCCAAGATGGTGGACCTCGCGGAGGCGGCCACCGAGGCGCTCACGGTCGACACGGGAATAGGGAGCATCAAGAAGCTCCAGGACCTCGGCATGGAGCTGGCCAAGGTGGACCCCAAGAACATCACCTTCACCACCCTGCCCGTCGTCGACAACCCCGCCGAGGCGGTCAAGGCCACCGTCGTCGTCGACGAGGCGAAGGCCCGGCCGCTCTTCTCGATGCTGCAGAACGACATCTCCCTCACCGAGGTGAAGAAGAAGGAGAAGGACGCCAAGAACGCCCAGGCCGCGCTGCTCAAGGGCGCGCGGGCGGAAGCCTCCGAGGTGCGCGTGGACGTGTACAACGGCAGTGGCAGGACGGGCGGCGCGCAGGCGACCATCAACTGGCTGCAGAACGACCAGGGTGTCTCCAAGTCCTCGAACAGGAGCAACGCGCCGCAGGAGATCGCGAAGACGACGCTGGAGTTCGCGCCGAACCAGGCCGACCAGGCACGTAAGCTCGCGGACCTGATGGGTCTGCCCGCCACGGCGCTGAAGCAGGGGACGGGGGCCGCCGGGGAGACGGAGCCGATGAAGCTCACCCTCGGCGGGGACTTCAAGGGCGCAGGGGTGCCCATCACCGGTCCGGCGAAGGCGCCGGAGGGTGTGCAGCAGGTAGTGGCGGACAAACAGGTGTGCGCCGAATGACGAACGCCTGAGCGACAGGGGGACCTGGGTGGGACAGAGCAGCGTGCGTGGGGAGGGAACGCGGGATCGCGTTCCGCACGCCCGTGACGGCGGCTGGGACGAAGGCCGTCACGACGACGCGTCGTCCGGCGACACGGAGGATCCGGCAAGACCGGCACGGCCCGCGACGGCCGGTGCGGCTGTGGACGGCGGCCGGAGCCGCCGTCGTGGCGGTGGCGGCGGACAGCGCCGCTCCGGCAAGGGCGGCGGGGGCCGGAACGGCAAGCGGCGGGTGCTCCGGTGGAGTGCCTCCGTGCTGTCGCTGCTGATACTGGGGACGGCCGGCGCCGGGTACCTCTACTACGAGAACCTCAACGGCAGGATCAAGAAGGAAGACCTGACGCTCGGCAAGAACAGGATGCCCCAGCACCAGCCGAACGCCGCGGGCCAGACCCCCCTGAACATCCTGCTGATCGGCTCGGACGCCCGGAACTCCAAGGAGAACCAGGCGCTGGGCGGTGGCAGGGACACCTTCGACGGCCCCCCGCTCGCCGACGTGCAGATGCTGGTGCACCTCTCCGCCGACCGCAGCAACGTCTCCGTGGTCAGCATGCCGCGCGACACCATGCTGCGGATTCCGGAGTGCAGGGACAGCAAGGGCGAGGTCTACGCGGCGCGGGAGTTCGCCCAGACCAACGAGTCGCTGGACCGCGGCGGTCCGGGCTGCACCGTGGCCACCTGGGTCGAGCTGACCGGCATCCCCATCGACCACTTCATGATGATCGACTTCGCGGGCGTGGTGTCGATGGCCGACGCGATCGGCGGCGTACCCGTCTGCGTCGACAAGAACATCGAGTCCCGGACCAGTGACGGCAAGGGCTCCGGCCTGAAACTCCCCAAGGGCACGCACGCCATCAAGGGCGAGCAGGCGCTCGAATGGCTGCGCACCCGGTACGGGTGGGTGGGCGGCACCGACCTGGAGCGCGCCAAGGCGCAGCACATGTACATGAATTCGATGGTCCGCGAGCTGCGCAGGAACGCGAAGCTCACCGACCCGAACAAGCTGCGCAAGCTCGCCGAGGCGGCCACCGAGGCGCTCACCGTGGACAAGGGGCTCGACACCATCGGCAAGCTGTACGACGTGGCCGAGCAGCTCAAGAGCGTCCCGACCAGCCGCATCAGCATGACGACGATGCCGAACTTCTACTCGACCCGCAGGCCCGGCAAGGTCGAGCCGACGCCCGGTGAGGCCGAGGAACTGTTCCGCATGATCCGCGAGGACATCCCGCTCGACGGCAAGCCCTCCAAGCGCGCCACGCCCACCGCCTCCAAGGACGCGGCCGCCGCGCCCGCCGAGACGGAGGTGACCGTGCAGAACGGCACCTACACCGACCGGTTGGGCTCCGCCCAGGGGCGGGCGACCACGGTCGCCGGACTGCTGGCGGCCAAGGGTTACGCCCAGGCCAGGGCCGACACGGCCGCCCCGCGGCAGGCCAAGACGGTCGTCCGGTTCCCGAGCGCGGACCTGGAGGGGGACGCGCGGGCCGTCGCCACGTCGCTCGGCATCCCGGCCGGTTCGGTGCAGAAGTCCGACCAGGTCCAGGGCATCACCCTGGTCGTGGGCGCCGACTGGCGCGAGGGCGACACCTACCCGAAGCCCCGGAGCAGCGGGAAGCCACCCGGGTCGAACACCAGCAGGGCCGACCAGTCCGGCTGTATGACGGTCGACCCCGCCTTCACCTGGTGAGCCGCTACGCCGCCGTCCGCACGACCGCCGGGCGGCGGCTGGCGATGACCTTCTTCGCCAGCGAGCGCGGGCTCGTGAGGAATCCGTACCCCCACGACATGTGCATCGTCGCCAGCGCCACCGGGATCCGGACGCGGGCCTTCAGCGGCAGGCCCTTGCCGGCCGGGACCGAGCCGGCGGTGATGGCCGCCAGGTAGCCCGCCGGGACGACGAAGCCGAACGGGGTGAGCGTCACGCCCACGACGACGCCCGCGGCGATCGCGCAGACGGCGGCCGGCGGGGCGAGGTAGCGGAGGTTGATGGAGCCCTGGTGGTAGCGGGCGACGACGTGCCGCCAGCGGCCGTAGTCCTTGTACTGCTTCGCCAGCGCCCGCACGTTCGGCCGGGGGCGGTACTGGACCCTCAGCTCCGGTGAGAACCAGATCAGCCCGCCCGCCTCGCGGATACGGAAGTTCAGCTCCCAGTCCTGGGCGCGGATGAACTCCTCGTTGTAGCCGCCCTGCCGCTCCAGCGCCTCGCGCCGGAACACGCCCAGGTAGACGGTCTCCGCCGGGCCCGCCTCGCCGCCGGTGTGGAAGGCCGCGTTGCCGACGCCGATCCTCGAGGTCATCGCGGCGGCCACCGCGTGCTCCCAGTCGTTCTCGCCCTCGGCGTGCATGATGCCGCCGACGTTCTGCGCGCCGGTCTCCTCCAGGAGGCGGACGGCCGTCGCGATGTAGTTCGGCGACAGCATGCCGTGCCCGTCGACCCGGACCACGATCGGGTGACGCGACGCCTTGATCGCGGCGTTCAGCGCCGCGGGCGTGCGCCCGGTGGGGTTGGGCACGGTGCGGACCCGCCCGTCCTCGCGCACGAGTTCGGCGGCGATCTCGTCGGTACGGTCCGTGGACGGACCCAGCGCGATCACCACCTCCATCTCGCCGTCGTACTCCTGCTCGAGGATGTGACGGACCGAGGCGCGCAGATGCCGCTCCTCATTGAGGACCGGCATGATCACGGAGACCGGGGGCGGAGGCGGGGGCGTGGCGTTCATCGGCGCCACGTTACCGCGAACGGGGGACACCGATGCGCGCCGCCCGGGTGGCGCGGACGGTCGCTGATCGTATGGGCCTACTGTGCTCACTATTCCCCCCAGCCGCCCGCGGAGGTGTCCTTCGTGCCCACGCCGCCCCGCCGCCCCGACCCTCACCGGCCGCCCGCCCCCGGCCGGCCGAGACGGGCCCCGGCGGCGGCGCCGACCGTGCGACCGGAGCGGCGGGGGAACCCCGACAAACGGAGCCGCCCCGAGCGGTCCCGGTGGGGCATGCGGATGGCCACCACCCTGTCGGTGCTGGTCCTCGCGGCGGGCGGCATCGGGCACGCGATCGTGACGAGCCTGGACACCGAGATCGGCCGGGTCGACCCCTTCAAGGACATGAAGAACCGCCCCGCTCCGGGCCACGGCACCAACATCCTGGTCGTCGGCACCGACGGGCGAGACAAGATCACGCCTCAGCTGAAGGAGAAGTACCGGCTCGGCGGCGCGCCCTGCCGCTGCACCGACACGATCATGCTGGTGCACATCTCCGCCGACCACAAACGCGCCAGCATGGTGTCACTCCCCCGCGACTCCTACGCCGAGATCCCGCCCCACACCGACGCCACCACCGGCAGGCGCCACCAGCGGCACCCGGTGAAGCTGAACGCCGCCTACGCCGAGGGCGGGCCGACCCTCACCGTACGGACCGTCGAGCACATGACCGGCGTCAAGATCGACCACTACCTGGAACTGGACTTCATCAGCTTCATGAAGACCGTCGACACCATCGGGGGCGTGGAGATCTGCACCGCGAAGCCGATGAAGGACGCGTACACCGGGCTCGACCTGCCGGCCGGCACGCACAAGCTGGACGGCGGGGCCGCCCTTCAGTACGTACGCTCCCGCCATGTCGACGGGGCGTCCGACCTGGGACGCATGCAGCGCCAGCAGCGGTTCATGGCGGCCCTGATCGACCAGGCCACCAGCAACGGCACCATGCTCAACCCGGTGCGGTTCCAGCAGGTCATCGCCTCGATGCTGAGCTCCGTACGGGCCGACCAGGGCTTCGGCGCGGAGCAGATGCTGTCCCTGGCGAAAGCCATGCGGGGCTTCACGGCGGCGTCGTCGGAGTTCACCTCCGTACCGGTCAGCGACACCAGCTTCCCCGTCAAGGGCATCGGCTCGACGGTGAAGTGGGACCCGGTGAAGGCGAAGCGGCTGTTCGCGGCGGTACGCGCGGACAAGCCGCTGGCCCCGTTCGTGCCGCGCAGCACGGTACGCAAGAAGCTCGTGGAGGTCTCGCCGCAGCAGATCCGGGTGCAGGTCTACAACGGCACGCGGGTGCACGGGCTGGGCGCCCGGCTCGACGTGGCCCTGCGCGGAACCGGCTTCCGGACGAGCGCGCCCGCCCTGAACTGGCCGCGGCGTGACGTGGCCCGCACGATCGTCTGGTTCGACCCCCGCTGGGACCGCTCGGCGCGCTCCCTTGCCACGGCGCTCCCCGGCTGCGAGCTCCGCCCGGTGCCGGGTCAGGGCCCGCTGTTCAAGGTCACGGCCGGTACGAACTTCCGGGGCGTGCTGCCGGTGCGCGCGGAGAACGCCTTCCAGGGCGAGTTCGGCGCGGTCACCGGCGACCAGGTCATCTGCGCCTGACGCCGCCTGGCCGCCGCCTGCCGCCGCCTGATGCCGCCTGATGCCGCCTGATGCCGCCTGCCGCCGCCTGATGCCGCCGGTCGGGCGGGCACGGTGCGGGGGCGGGGGCCCGGTGCGGAGGTGGGCGGCTCGGGGCCGGTGCGGGCGCGGGGGCCCGGGCCCGGTGCGGAGGAGGGCGGTGGGTGGGGGGCGGGGCCCCTCCGGGCTCGTCTCCTCGAGGCCGGCGGTCCCGGGTCCCGCGAAGGGGAGCCCACGCGGCGCCGCCGACCTCTGCGGGGACGACCCTGCACGGCCCCACCCCGGCCCGGATGCCGGGTGCGGGCCGGGGGCCGGGGGCGGCCGGGGTCAGTCGTCGATGCCCTCCGCCGCGCGCTTCTCGCGGAGCTCCTTGATCGCGCGGCGGCGGGCGAGGCGGTGGGTGCGGCGGATCTGCGCCTCCTGGTAGCGGCGCTTGTCGCGCTCGGTCTCCGGGACGACCGGCGGGACGCTGCGCGGCTTGCCGTCCGCGTCGACCGCGGCGAAGACCAGGTACGCCGAGCCGACCTGGGTCGCGGGCGTGGACTCGTTCCAGCGTTCGGCCAGGACCCGGACGCCGACCTCCATGGAGGACCGGCCGGTCCAGTTGACCTGTGCCTTCACATGGACCAGGTCGCCCACGCGGACCGGCTCCAGGAAGACCATCTCGTCCATGGACGCGGTTACCGCCGGCCCGCCGGAGTGGCGGCCCGCGACGGCGCCCGCCGCGTCGTCCACCAACTTCATGATCACACCGCCGTGCACCGTACCGAGGAGGTTGGTGTCACTGCCGGTCATGATGTGGCTGAGGGTGGTGCGGGATGCCGAGGTGGGCTTTCCCCGCAGCTCGGAGGCCTGATCTGTCATGCCCTCCACCCTATGCCCGAGTCCGTCCCGCCCCTCATTGCATCAGGTTCGCTACAGCCCCGGCCCGATTCCCCACCCACCCTGTCGGGCTCCCGGGAGCGGGCTGCACACTGGTCCGCATGAACGACTGGCCCGATGGATGGAGCGGCGACCGCAACGCGCGGTACGGCCGTGGCAGCGCCGACGCCCAGCCCGAGGGCGCCCGGGTGATGCGGCACGTGCAGCGCCCCTCCGCGCCGCCGCAGCGTCCGCCGGTCCCCCAGCAGCAGTCGCAGGGGTACGACAGCGGCTACAACACCGGGCAGGTCTACGGCAGCCCCGCCGGAGGCGGCCGTGGCGGCGGCCGGGCCGACCGCGGATCGATCCGCGCCCCCGGGCCGGCGCCCGACTGGCGCCGCCGCATCAAGGTCGGGTCGATCGTGGTCCTGGTGGCCGTGCTCGGCACGACGATCGGCACGTACTTCTGGGCCGACGGCAAGATGCGCCGGGAGGTCGACCTCGCCAAGGTCATCGACCGCCCCAAGGAGGGCGACTGCACGACGTACCTGATCGTCGGCTCCGACAGCCGTGCGGGCATGACGGCCGAGGAGAAGAGGAAGCTGCACACCGGTTCCGCCGAGGGCAAGCGGACCGACTCGATGATGATCCTGGCGTCCTGCGGCAGCGGGAACACCATGATCTCGCTGCCCCGCGACTCCGACGTCGAGATCCCCTCCTTCGTCGGCTCCGAGTCCGGCAAGGCCTTCCCCGCCCAGGGCCGCCGCGTGAAGCTGAACGCCGCGTACGCCGAGGACGGTCCCGAGCTGCTGGTGCGGACCGTGGAGCACAACACCGGGCTGCGCATCGACCACTACGCCGAGATCGGCTTCGCGGGCTTCGCCAACATCGTCGACGCGCTCGGCGGTGTGGAGATGAACATCGAGAAGGGCTTCAAGGACAAGAAGTCCGGCGCCGACTTCCAGGCCGGCAAGCAGACCCTCAACGGCGAGCAGGCCCTCGCCTTCGTCCGCACCCGGTACGCCTTCGCCGAGTCCGACCTGGCCCGGACGAAGAACCAGCAGAAGTTCCTCTCCGCACTGGCGAGCCAGGCGGCGACGCCCGGCACGATCCTCAACCCGTTCCAGCTCTACCCGACGCTGGGCGCGGGCCTGGACACCCTGATCGTCGACAAGGACATGTCGCTGTTCGACCTGGGCGAGATGTTCTTCGCGATGAAGGGCATCAGCGGCGGCGACGGTACGTCGATGAACATGCCGGTCAACGGCACCCGCGGCGGCAACCTGGTCTGGGACAGGGCGAAGGTGCGGCAGCTGGTCCAGCAGATCCAGAACGACGAGAAGGTCACCGTCACGGAGAAGTGACCGGCCCCGCCCCTGTTGCCGGGCTCCGGCAAGGGCACGGTCCCGACCGTGCCGGTCCGGGCAGACGCGGCCCGGCCCGCCGCCGTGGCTGACTGTGCACCATGCGGAAGGCGACCAGGGAGAAGAAGCGGGAGCGCAGGCGCGCGGAGCGGCAGGCGCAGGCCGAGCGGTTGGAGAGGCTGGCGCGCCGGGCGGCGACCATGTCGCCCGTCGAAGGCCCCCTCGTGTGGCGGGCGGGATGGACGGGCTGGATCGCCGCGCTCCTGCTCTGCGCCCACATCGTTCAGTACGGCCGGCTCGGCCCGCCCGCCGAGCCGGGCTTCCTCGGCGGGCTGGAGTGGCTGGCTCTCCAGGCCGGAGTACCTCTCTTGTGGGCCTACTTCGCCTGCGCCGCCGCCAACTGGAGCGCCGCCGTCGACCAGCACGGTGTACGCGTGCGGACGGGGTGGACGACCCGGTCGCTCCCGTGGCAGCGGATCAAGCGGATCGAGGCGGGGAACGCGGGGCAGCTGCTCCTCGTCGTCTCCGGCCGTCACGCGGACGAGCACGTCGTGACCGCACCGTCCGCACTGCCGTGGGTCCATCGTCTCGCGTGGGTACCGGACCGCGCGGGTGAGCGGGCCGACCTGCTGACCATACTGGTCCACCACCCGCACCTGCGGCCGGCGGCCGGTACGGTACGGGCCCGGATGGCCCATCCCTGGATGACCTGGCTCGCGGGCGCCTGCTGGGCCTTCTCCGTCTACGCCGCCTGGACGTGACGCGTCGACGGCTCGCCCCCGGAGTTCGCGCACGGCCCCCGGCGGATCGCCGGGGGCCGTCGCGGTGCGGTCGCGGGGGGGGTGCCGTGGTTACGGCAGGTTGCGGGCCATGACGATCCGCTGGACCTGGTTGGTGCCCTCGTAGATCTGCGTGCTTTACAGCATGCACCGCGTTGACCTGCACAGACACCCTCCAGGAAGGGCCCTCTCCAGGATTCCCCCATGATCACCTTCCGTTAGGACTGCTCGACCTCGGCCATGAGGAGCCTCAGCGTCAGTGAGTGCTTCTCGGGCGGAAGCGCGTCCAGGGCCGCGCGAGCGTAGGCAGTTCCTCCGCGCTTGTCCCCTGAGCGGGCGAGCATCAACCCCCGGTGCATCTCCAGGTGGGTCGCGAACCTTGGCAGCGAATCCGGCAGCTCTCGACGTGCCGCTTCCTGAGCATCGACCGCTGTCGTTTCGTCACCGAGGCGGGCTGCTAGCAAGGACACAAAGACGTTCATGCGCTACCAGGGAACCGCATAGTCCGATGTCTGCTCGTACGACCCCGCATTGTCGAACACTCGGCGCCCGTCGTCCATAAGCTTCCGCGCGGTCTTGGTATCGCCCCTGAGTGCTGCGGCGTGCGCCTTGCCCATGATGGCGTTGAGGAGTCCGAGGGACGGCTTCTCACTGATCGCCATCGCCTGATCGGCGAGGAGGTCGGCGACGCCCAAAGCGGCCCCCTCATAGCCGAGTGCGATAGCCGCGCGACCGCGTACCCACACACGGGCATCATCGTCGCCCGATTGGTCTGCGGCCTCGGCTGCCATCCGATACCAGCTGACCGCCTTGACGCCGTCCGAACCGGGAAAGGTCTTCGCATACAAGGTCATGAGGCGGGCTGCCACGGACCAAAGTTGCGGGGTGTCCAGTTGTTGCTGGACGACGACGAGTTCGCCGGAGATCCGCCGCTGGATGTCGGCCGCACCAAGGCTCATGTACTCAGTCCCGTAATTGGCTAGCTTCCCCTCCCAGTCGTCGACGGATGGGCCACCATGAAGCCGAGCGGCGAAACCAGCGCTCAGGAGATCCGAGGCGACGACTGGCGCTATCGCGGTGGCTGCCACGTCAGACAGGAACGTACGGCGCTTCACTTCACCCTCCAGGACCGCTAGGGGCACGTCCAGGACGGCCGACAGGCACCGGAGATAGAAGGATCCCGGTGCAACCTTGGAACGCTCCCAGCGGCTCACGTACTCCCGGTTGAGGTTGGTTCCGAAAGCCTCGTTGATCGCGTCCGCCAGACGTGCCTCCTCATGTGCTACCGCAGACTCACCAAATGAGATGACGTCTAAGAACCATGGGCTCTGGGGGCCGGAACGGCTCCTCTTCCCCAACGTGACCCGGACCGGCTACCTGTACGCCTCGTACTTCTACCGGCAAATCTGGCTTGTGGCCCTGACAAAGTCAGAGGTGGCGTACTGCAAGCCGCACTCCATGCGGCATTACTACGGGTCGCGTCTGCTGTACGCGGGCGTCCCGGAGAACGACGTAGCCGACTGGATGGGCCACAGCAGCACCGATGTGCTCAGGGAGCACTACCACTACATCTTCGAGGGGGCCGAGCAGCGCGGCCGGGCAGCCATCGCAACGATGCTCACGCCCGGCGCGGACGACCCCACGGAGCGGGCCGAAGTCGCCTGACCCGGCCCATACGAACGGCCCCCGGCATCGCGCCGGGGGCCGCTGTGTTTGTGCAGGTCAGAAGCCGTAGCTAGCCCAGCATCAGCCCAGGATTTCCCCAGCATGACGCCCAAGAACGCCCCGGAACGGACCCGAACGGACCGGAAGCCGATCACGCCTCCAAGACCACCCAATAGGGCAGCTGACCTGCAAAAACCCTGCTAGGGAAGGTTCCTCGCCATGACGATGCGCTGGACCTGGTTCGTGCCTTCATAAATTTGCGTGATCTTGGCGTCGCGCATCATGCGCTCGACCGGGTAGTCACGGGTGTAGCCGTAGCCGCCGAGCAGCTGGACGGCGTCCGTGGTGGCCTCCATGGCGATGTCGGAGGCGAAGCACTTCGCCGCCGCGCCCAGGTAGGTGAGGTCGGCGTCACCGCGCTCGGAGGCCGCGGCTGCCTGGTAGGTGAGGGCGCGGGCGGCGGAGATCTTCATCGCCATGTCGGCGAGCATGAACTGCACACCCTGGAAGTCGCCGATCGGCTTGCCGAACTGCTTGCGCTCCTGGACGTACCCCTTGGCGTAGTCCAGGGCGCCCTGGGCGATGCCGAGGGCCTGGGCCGCGATGGTGATGCGGGTGTGGTCCAGCGTCTTCATCGCGGTCGCGAAACCGGTGCCCTCCTCGCCGATCATGCGGTCGGCGGGGATGCGGACGTTGTCGAGGTAGACCTCGCGGGTCGGGGAGCCCTTGATGCCGAGCTTCTTCTCCGGGGCGCCGAAGGAGACGCCCTCGTCGGACTTCTCCACGACGAAGGCGCTGATGCCCTTGGAGCGCTTGGTCGGGTCGGTGACGGCCATCACCGTGTAGTACTCGGAGACGCCGGCGTTGGTGATCCACCGCTTCACGCCGTTGAGGACGTAGTGGTCGCCGTCGCGGACCGCCTTGGTCTTCATGCCGGCGGCGTCCGAGCCCGCGTCGGGCTCGCTCAGGCAGTACGAGAACATGCCGTCGCCCTTGGCGAGCGGGGTCATGTACTTCTTCTTGAGGTCCTCCGAGCCGGAGAGGATCACCGGGAGGGAGCCCAGCTTGTTGACCGCCGGGATCAGGGAGGAGCTGGCGCAGACGCGGGCGACCTCCTCGATGACGATCACGGTCGCGAGGGCGTCGGCGCCCGCGCCGCCGTACGACTCGGGTACGTGGACGGCGTGCAGGTCGGAGGCGACGAGCGCGTCCAGGGCCTCCTGCGGGAAGCGGGCCTCCTCGTCCACCGCGGCGGCGTACGGCGCGATCTTGGCCTCGGCGAGCGAGCGGACGGTGTCCCGGAGCATGTCGTGCTCCTCGGACGGGCGGTACAGATCGAAGTCAGGCGTTCCCGCCACTTTCTCTCACTCCCCTGGGCTGCTGCTAACTACCGTTAAGTAACCCGAATTTTAGTGGGACGGGCCGAGCCAGGCATACGTGAGTTTGACGACAGCGCCCGTCACGCAGGAACGGTGCCCGGCGCCGGGCCCGACTATGCTCGGGCCCGCACTCCCTCCCGTACGTCAATGGAGCACCGTATGGCCCTCAAGATCACCGTGATCGGCACCGGATACCTCGGCGCCACCCATGCGGCGGCCATGGCGGAGCTCGGTTTCGAGGTGCTCGGGCTCGACGTCGTCCCCGAGAAGATCGAGATGCTGTCGGCGGGCCGCGTCCCCATGTACGAGCCGGGGCTCGAGGAGCTGCTGCGCAAGCACGTCGCCGGGATCGAGGGCTCCACCGGGCGGCTCCGTTTCACCACCTCGTGGGAGGAGGTCGGTGAGTTCGGCGACGTCCACTTCGTGTGCGTGAACACGCCGCAGAAGCACGGTGAGTACGCGTGCGACATGCGGTACGTCGACGCCGCCTTCGGCTCGCTCGCCCCGCACCTGCGGCGGCCCGCGCTGGTCGTCGGCAAGTCGACCGTGCCGGTGGGCAGCGCGGAGCGCCTCGCACGGCTCCTCGCCGACCGGGCCCCGGTGGGCGCGGACGCGGAGCTGGCGTGGAACCCGGAGTTCCTGCGCGAGGGCTTCGCCGTGAAGGACACGCTGCACCCGGACCGGATCGTGGTGGGCGTGGAGAGCGCGGCGGCGGAGAAGGTGCTGCGCGAGGTGTACGCCACTCCCATGGAGGAGGGGTCGCCGTTCGTGGTGACCGACTTCCCGACGGCGGAGCTGGTGAAGACCGCCGCGAACTCCTTCCTGGCCACGAAGATCTCGTTCATCAACGCGATGGCGGAGGTCTGCGAGGCCGCCGGCGGTGACGTGGTCAAGCTCGCGGAGGCGATCGGGTACGACGAGCGGATCGGTGCGAAGTTCCTGCGGGCCGGGATCGGCTTCGGCGGCGGCTGCCTGCCCAAGGACATCCGGGCGTTCATGGCACGGGCGGGCGAGCTGGGAGCGGACCAGGCGCTGACGTTCCTGCGCGAGATCGACTCCATCAACATGCGGCGCCGGGGCCAGATGGTCGGCATGGCCCGCGAGGCCCTGGGCGACGGCATGTTCCTCGGCAAGCGGGTGGCCGTGCTGGGCGCGACGTTCAAGCCCGACTCGGACGACGTACGGGACTCGCCCGCGCTGAACGTCGCCGGTCAGATCCACCTCCAGGGCGGTCAGGTCACGGTGTACGACCCGAAGGGCATGGATAACGCGCGGCGGCTGTTCCCGACGCTGGGGTACGCCGACACCGCCGTGGACGCGGTACGGGGCGCGGACATCGTGCTGCACCTGACGGAGTGGCGCGAGTTCCGCGAGCTGGACCCGGCGGAGCTGGGTGAGGTCGCGGCGGCCCGGGTCATCCTGGACGGCCGCAACGCCCTGGACGCGGAGCGCTGGCGTGAGGCCGGCTGGACCTTCCGCGCGATGGGCCGGCCCCGGGCCTGACCCGGCGGAAGGCATGGCGGGGCGCCGCACGGGCACCCGGAGGCCATGGCTTTTGCGACGCTCACGCTGACCGCGATCGACTGTCCCGAACCCCGTCGGCTCGCCGAGTTCTACGCCGCGATCCTCGGCGGTGAGGTGAGGGACGACCAGACCGGTGACGGCCGCTGGATCGACCTGTACCTGCCGGGCGGGCAGCGACTGGCTTTCCAGAAGGCGCCGGACCTGCGCCCGCCGGAGTGGCCGCGGGCCGACCGGAACGCCCAGCAGCTCCATCTCGACCTGGACGTCGAGGACATCGACGCCGCCCAGGAGCGGGTCCTCGCGCTGGGCGCGCGGCCGCTGGACGTCGACGACGACGGGGGTAAGCGGGACTTCCGGGTGTACGCGGACCCGGCGGGACATCCGTTCTGCCTGTGCCGGGCATAACGGCCGCTCCCGAGCGCGGCGGACCTGGGCGGGGCGCGAGGCGGCGGGGCCTAGGCGGGTTGTGCGGCGTCCGCCGCCTCGCGGACGACCCGGGCCGCGTTGCCCCAAGTCAGAGCCGCGATGTCGGCTTCTGACCAGTCGCGGTGGAGCAGCTCCGCGATGAGGTTCGGGTAGGAGGACGCGTCCTCCAGGCCGATGGTGTGCGGCGCGTCGGCGGTCAACCCGTAGGAACCGGACAGGCCGACGCACTCCGGTCCGGCGACCTCGCGGACGTACTCGACGTGGTCGGCCACGTCCCAGAGGGTGGCGGGCTGGTCGGCGCGGCGGGTGACCTGGTCCGGAGCGAAGCTGACCATGCAGACGCCGGCGTTGACGCGCAGGCGGCGCAGGACGTCGTCGGGGGCGTTGGCGCGGTGCGGGGTGAGGGCCTGGGCCGCCGAGTGGGAGAGGATGACCGGCGCCTTGGAGACGTCCAGGACCCGGTCCATGGTGGCCTCGGAGGCGCCGGAGAGGTCGATGAGGACCCCGAGGCGGTTCATCTCGCGGACCGCCTCCTCTCCGAACGGCGTCAGGCCGGCGGGGTCGGCGGTCCAGCGCGTACCGGCGATGCCCACGCTGCGGACGCCGAGCGCGTGGTACGCGCGGAGGGTGCTCAGCGAGTCGCCGAGGGCGGCGCCCGACACGGGTCCCAGGAGGGAGGCGATGCGGCCGCAGTCCCGGGCCTGGACCATGTCGGCGGCGGTGAGGGCGAGCCGGAGGGCCTCGGGGCAGGACGCGATGAGGGTGCGGACGGCGTCTATTCGGTCCAGTGTGTCCTGCACGGCGGCGGGGCCCGGTGGTACGCACAGCGACCAGAACTGCGCTCCGACGCCGCCGGCGCGGATGCGGGGGATGTCGGTGTCGAGGAGGGCCGAGCCGTGCTGGAGGTCGTGCCAGTGCGTGTGGTCGAGCTCCTGCGCGAGGGTGTTGTGGCCGTCGACGACGAGCTGCGCGGCGAGCAGGACGCGGGCCCGCTCGATGTCGACCTCGGCCGGGGTGGTCGCCTCGGCGAGCCTGTCGGCCGTGTCGTCGAATTCACCGATCGCGGAGGGTGCCGCACAGGGGTGGTCCTGAAGGTCTGCCATGGGGGAGCTCCGCTACGGACGGACGACGAGCCGACAGGGCCACGGTGGCACGCACGGGTACGGAGGTCGCGGCGACGTACTGCGTTCGGGTGACGACAGGGGCGCCGTGCGGCGCGTGCCCGGGTCGGTTTCCGCCGGTGGGCAAGGGTCGGGCCCCTCCGGGCTCACCTCCTCGCGGTCGGCGGGGCACCCACCCGCCCCGGTGACCGTCACTCGCCGCCGATCCTCCCCCTACGCCGGAGGCATGGGGGGACCCCCAGCGGGGACGACCCTCCACGGCCCCTCCACGCCGTACGCCACACAGTTCCTCGCCGTGGCGAGATCCGGCCCGCAGACGGCATACGACCGGGGTGGGGCCGTGCAGGGTCGCCCCCGCAGGGGTTGGCGGCAACGGACGGGCTCCCAACTGTCGTAACCCAAGGCCGCCGACCCCGAGGAGGCGAGCCCGGAGGGGCCACACCCCACCACCCACCGGCAGCCACCGACCGGCACCGGCCAGGGGCACCGGCCGCGGACCGGACCGAACGGAGATCGGCTGCCAGCCCCCACCACCCACCGGCAGGCAACCGGGCACCGGCCAGGGGCGCCGGCAGACACCGCACCCGCCGGGACGCCCGGACAGGCGCCGCGCCGCGCCGGCAGACACCGCACCCGCCGGGACGCCCGGACAGGCGCCGCGCCGCGCCGACAGACGCCGCACCCGCCGGGGCGCCCGGACAGGCGCCCCCACCGGTGGGCGCCTCTCCTCGCCGGAGGTCAGGCGTCCAGCGACGCGAGCGTGGCGGTGGAGGGGGCGCGGGCGGAGAGGGAACGCGCCACGGATTCCGCGTCGCGGAGCACACGAACCGCGTTCTGCCAGGTGAGCTTCGCCAGGTCGGCGCGGGACCAGCCCCGGTGCAGGAGCTCCGCGATCAGGTTCGGGTAGCCCGACACGTCGTCCAGGCCCTCCGGCGTGAACGCGGTGCCGTCGAAGTCGCCGCCGATGCCGAGGTGGGCGATGCCCGTGATCTCGCGCATGTGGTCGAGGTGGTCCGCCACCGTGGCGGCGGTGGCGACGGGGCGGGGGTTCGCCTCCTCGAAGGCCGCGTGGACGCGCATCGCCTCGGGGGTGGTTTCCAGGTGGTGGAAGCCGTGCGCCCGCATGTTCTCGTCGGCCCGCCGGGTCCAGTCGACGGCGGCGGGGAGGACGAACTTGGGGACGAACGTGACCATGGCGACGCCCCCGTTGGCCGGGAGCAGCGACAGCACGTCGTCGGGGATGTTGCGCGGGTGGTCGCACACGGCCCGCGCGGAGGAGTGGGAGAAGATCACCGGCGCCTCGGACGTGGCGAGGGCGTCGCGCATCGTGGTGTCGGCCACGTGCGAGAGGTCCACCAGCATGCCGAGCCGGTTCATCTCCCGTACGACCTCACGGCCGAACGCGGACAGGCCGCCGACGCCCGGTTCGTCGGTCGCCGAGTCGGCCCAGGGCACGTTGTCGTTGTGAGTGAGCGTCATGTAGCGGACGCCCAGCGCGTACAGGGCGCGGAGGGTGGCCATCGAGTTGTTGATGGAGTGGCCGCCCTCGGCGCCCTTCAGCGAGGCGATGCGTCCCGAGGTCCGCGCCGCCTCCATGTCGTCGGCCGTCAGCGCGGGCGCCAGGTCCGCCGGGTGGCGGGCCAGCAGCCGGTCGACGCAGTCGATCTGCTCCAGCGTCGCGCTGACCGCGTCGTCGCCGGCCATGCCGCCGCGCACGTACACCGACCAGAACTGGGCGCCGACCCCGCCCGCCCGGAGCCGGGGGATGTCGGTGTGGAGCCGGCCCGTCTGGTCCACCCCGACGTCGAGGCGGTCCAGGTCGTAGCCGGCGTTCTCGCGCAGCGCCCACGGCAGGTCGTTGTGGCCGTCCACCACGGGGTACGAGGCGAGCAGCTCGCGCGCCTCGTCCCGGAAACGGCCGGCCGTCACTTGGCGAAACCGAACGAGGCCGAGCCCTCGACCTTCGCCCGCAGCCGCTTGCCCTTCTCCGTGGCCTGGTCGTTCAGCTCCTGCTGGAAGTCGGCCATGCGGGCGAGCAGCTCGGGGTCGGAGCTCGCGAGGACGCGGGCCGCGAGCAGGCCGGCGTTGCGCGCGCCGCCCACCGAGACGGTGGCCACGGGGACGCCCGCGGGCATCTGGACGATCGACAGCAGGGAGTCCATGCCGTCCAGGTACTTCAGGGGTACGGGTACGCCGATGACGGGGAGGGGCGTGACCGAGGCGAGCATCCCGGGCAGGTGCGCGGCGCCGCCGGCGCCCGCGATGATCGCCTTCAGGCCGCGGCCGGCGGCGCGCTCCCCGTACGCGATCATTTCGCGCGGCATCCGGTGCGCGGAGACGACGTCGACCTCGTAGGGGATCTCGAACTCGTCGAGGGCCCCGGCCGCGGCCTCCATCACCGGCCAGTCGGAGTCGGAGCCCATGACGATGCCGACGAGCGGGGTGTCCATCGGGTTACTCAACGATCGTTCCTCGCAGGTAGCCGGCGGCGTGACGCGCGCGGTCCAGCACGTCGTCGAGGTCGTCGCCGTAGGTGTTGACGTGCCCCACCTTGCGGCCGGGCTTCACGTCCTTGCCGTACATATGGATCTTCAGCTGGGGGTCGCGGGCCATGCAGTGCAGGTAGGCCTGGTACATGTCCGGGTAGTCACCGCCGAGCACATTGCACATGACGGTCCACGGCGCGCGCGGACGGGGGTCGCCGAGCGGCAGGTCGAGGACGGCCCGGACGTGGTTGGCGAACTGCGAGGTGACCGCGCCGTCCTGGGTCCAGTGGCCCGAGTTGTGGGGCCGCATCGCCAGCTCGTTGACGAGGATGCGGCCGTCGCGCGTCTCGAAGAGCTCGACGGCGAGGTGGCCGACGACACCCAGCTCGTTCGCGATGCGGAGCGCCAGCTCCTGCGCCTGGCCGGCCAGGTCGGCCGGTAGGCCGGGCGCCGGGGCGATCACCGTGTCGCAGACACCGTCGACCTGACGCGACTCGACGACGGGGTACGCCACGGCCTGGCCGTGCGGCGAACGGACGATGTTGGCCGCCAGCTCGCGTACGAAGTCGACCTTCTCCTCCGCGAGGACGGGCACGCCCGCCAGGAACGGGTCGCGGGCCTCGTCCTCGGAGCGTACGAACCACACGCCCTTGCCGTCGTACCCGCCGCGCACCGTCTTGAGGATGATCGGGAACCCTCCGGTCTCGGCGGCGAAGGCCACCGCGTCGGCCGGGTCCGCCACGATGCGGTGGCGGGGGGAGGGGGCGCCGATCTCGTCGAGCCTCGCCCGCATCACGCCCTTGTCCTGGGCGTGCACCAACGCGTCGGGCCCCGGCCGGACGGGGATGCCGTCCGCCTCCAGGGCCCGCAGGTGCTCGGTCGGTACGTGCTCGTGATCGAACGTGATCACGTCGCAGCCGCGTGCGAACTCACGCAGCGTGCCCAGGTCGCGATAGTCGCCGATGACGACGTCGCTCACCACCTGGGCCGCCGAGTCCTGCGGGGAGTCGCTGAGGAGCTTGAACTTGATGCCGAGGGGGATGCCCGCCTCGTGTGTCATCCGGGCCAGCTGACCGCCGCCCACCATGCCTACTACCGGGAACGTCACCCTCTTAGGGTATCCGGCCCGGGTGGCCGGGCCGTAGCCGTCCCCGAGCGGGGTCCCGGGCGGGTGGTTAGCATGGGTTGGTTGACCGAATCGACCGGACGGGGCTGAAAGATCACCATGAGTGAACGAGGCGCACTGCGGGTGCGGCTGGACCAGCTCTTCCGCGAGATGGCCAAATTCGGTCTCGTCGGCGGCCTCGGCCTGCTGGTGAACATGGCCGTCTTCAACCTTCTGCGTCACACCACGGAGATCCCGGTCGTCCGGGCCAGCCTGCTCGCCACGGTCGTCGCCATCGCGTTCAACTACGTGGGCTTCCGCTACTTCACCTACCGGGACCGCGACAAGAGCGGCCGGACGAAGGAGCTGACGCTGTTCCTGCTGTTCAGCCTGGTCGGGCTGGTCATCGAGAACGGTGTGCTGTACGCCGCGACGTACGGCTTCGGGTGGGACAGCCCGCTGCAGAACAACTTCTTCAAGTTCTTCGGCATCGGTGTGGCCACGCTGTTCCGCTTCTGGTCCTACCGCACCTGGGTGTTCCGGACGCTGCCCGGCCACGAGACCGTGCCGGGCGCCGAATCGTTCCTGGAGCAGCGGCGGCACGAGCCGGAACCGGCCGCCGAGCCGGTCGCTCCCCGCCGTTAGCGGCGTCAGCGGACCGTCGGCGGTGCGTGCGGGTTCTTCTCCTTGCGGCTGCGCGCCTCCCGGCTGAGGAACAGCGCGAAGACCGGCGGCTGCTGCTGGAGCAGTTCCAGGCGTCCGCCGTCCGCCTCGGCGAGGTCACGGGCGACGGCGAGGCCGATCCCGGTGGAGTTGCGGCCGCTGATGGTCCGCTCGAAGATCCGCGCCCCAAGGTCGGGCGGTACGCCCGGCCCCTCGTCCGTGACCTCGACGACGGCCTGGTTGCCGGTGACGCGGGTGCGGAGGGCGACCGTGCCGCCCCCGTGCATCAGCGAGTTCTCGATCAGCGCGGCCAGCACCTGGGCGACCGCGCCCGGGGTGCCGACGGCCCGCATGCCGACCTTGCCCGACCGGACGATGGCCCGCCCCACGTTGCGGTAGGCCGGCCGCCACTCCTCCAGCTGCTGCTTGACGACCTCGTCGAGGTCGAAGGCGATCGCCGAGCCGGTCCGCGGGTCCCGCGAGTTGGTCAGCAGCCGCTGGACCACGTCGGTGAGCCGCTCCACCTGGGTGAGCGCGATGTGCGCCTCCTCCTTGACGGTGGCCGGGTCGTCGGTCTCGGAGATCTCCTCCAGCCGCATGGAGAGCGCGGTCAGCGGCGTACGCAGCTGGTGCGAGGCGTCGGCGGCCAGCCTTCGCTCGGCGGTGAGCATCCGGGCGATCCGCTCGGCCGAGGCGTCCAGGACGTCGGCGACCCGGTCCAGCTCCGGCACCCCGTAGCGCCGGTGGCGGGGCCTGGGGTCGCCCGAGCCGAGCCGTTCGGCGGTCTCAGCGAGGTCGGTGAGCGGTGAGGCGAGGCGGTTGGCCTGCCGTACGGCGAGGAGGACGGCGGCGATCACGGCGAGCAGCGCCACCGCGCCGATGATCAGCAGGGTGCGGCCGACCTCGCGGGTCACGCTGGAGCGCGACTCCTCGACGATCACCTTCTCGCCGCGCTTGCCGTCGGCGCTGCCGCGGATGACGCTGCCCTCGGGCCGTTCGCCGATCTCGATCGGGGCGCGGCCGGGGATCTCGATCAGGGCGTACCGCTTGGCGCCGCTCTGCTGGGCGAGGATCCCCGGGTTGACCGGCTCCCCGCCGACGAGCCGGCTCTCCACGATGCTGACCAGCCGGACGGCCTCGGAGTCCACGCTCTCCTGGGCGCTGCTGCTGATGGTGCGCGTCTCGACGATGACGAGGGAGACCCCGAAGACGGCGATGACGACGAGGACCACCGCGAGGGTGGAGTTGATCAGTCGGCGGCGCACGGTGCGTACCTAGCTCTTTTCGAAGCGGAAGCCCACGCCCCGGACCGTGGCGATGTAGCGGGGGTTGGCGGCGTCGTCGCCGAGCTTCTTGCGCAGCCAGGAGATGTGCATGTCGAGGGTCTTGGTGGACGACCACCAGGTGGTGTCCCACACTTCGCGCATGAGCTGGTCACGGGTGACGACCCGGCCGGCGTCGCGGACGAGGACCCGCAGCAGGTCGAACTCCTTGGCGGTGAGCTGGAGCTCCTCGTCGCCCATCCAGGCGCGGTGCGACTCGACGTCGATGCGCACGCCGTGCGTCGCGGGGGCCTGGGCGGGCTCGCTGGCGCCGCGCCGCAGCAGGGCCCGGACGCGGGCGAGCAGCTCGGCGAGGCGGAACGGTTTGGTGACGTAGTCGTCGGCGCCCGCGTCCAGCCCGACAACGGTGTCGACCTCGTCGGCGCGGGCCGTCAGCACCAGGATCGGCACCGTGAGCCCGTCGGACCGCAGCCGCCGCGCCACCTCGAGCCCGTCCATCCCCGGCAGCCCGAGATCCAGGACGACCAGGTCGACGTGGGCCCGCAGCCCGGCGTCGAGCGCGCCGGGTCCGTCCTCCCGGACCTCGACCTCGTACCCCTCCCGCCGCAGGGCGCGGGCCAGCGGTTCCGAGATGGATGCGTCGTCCTCGGCGAGCAGTACACGGGTCATGTGGTGATGGTAGTCCGCGCCGCGCGGACAGCGCCGGGGGATCGCACGATGATCAACATGCCCTGCGAGTATGGGATGCCATCCAGCGGAATACCTTGGAAACAGGGTGGATGGTTCCAGCGACACCTGTGATCCATCTCTCAAGTCCTTCCATATGCCGCCCTGTCGTGTCGTATGGTGGCGAGACGCCTGATGCACTATCCGGGGACCTTTGGCCCACTACGCGCCAAGGGTCTCTTTCTGCGTGAGGCCGGCCCGGCCGGCCTCGAGACAGTGAACGACCTGTGGGCCGGGCCCCGTGGCGCGACAACGCCCGCGGGGCGCGGATCCCGGTGCGGACTGTCCCGCCGCCTCCGTACGCCGTACGGGGGCGGACCCCTGCGGGCGTGGGGGCGGGGCGGAGCCCGTGCCGGCGCCGGCAGCCCCCCACCGGGCGCGTGACCGCTCACGAAGCGCAGCGCGTCCCGAGCAAGCAAGGATCGACCATGGCGTCCAGCCTGACGAAGGACTCCGCCGGAGCACCTACCGGCGGTAAGACCTTCTTCGGCCACCCCCGGGGTATGGCCACGCTCTTCATGACGGAGATGTGGGAGCGCTTCTCCTGGTACGGAATGCGCGGCATCCTCGTCCTCTACCTGATCGCGGGCGTCCTCGACGGACCTCTGGAGGGCCGGGAGGCCCTGGCGGCCTCGATCTACGGTGTGTACAACGCGGTCGTCTACATGGCCGCCATGCCCGGCGGCTGGGTCGCGGACCGCCTCTGGGGCGCCCGCAAGGCCGTACTGGTCGGCGGCATCGTCATCGCACTGGGCCACTTCACCCTGGCGATCCCCTCCGACCTCGCCTTCTTCTGCGGCCTCGGTCTGATCGCGATCGGCACCGGCCTGCTGAAGCCGAACATCTCCGCGATGGTCGGCGGACTCTACGAGGGTCAGCCCAGCGCCCGTCGCGACGCCGGGTTCACGCTCTTCTACATGGCGATCAACATCGGCGGTATGGCCGCCCCGCTGGTCGTCGGCTACCTCGGTGAGCACGTCGACTGGCACCTCGGCTTCGGTGTCGCCGGTATCGGTATGACCCTCGCCGTCATCCAGTACGTCCTGGGCGGCCGTCACCTCGGTGACATCGGCAAGCAGCCCGGCACCCCGGCCTCCCCGGAGGAGAAGCGCTCCGCGCTGCGCAAGGTCGCGCTGTGGGGCGGCATCGCCGTCGTCGCGCTGGTCCTGGACATCGCGCTCGGTACGTACGACATCGAGCACATCGTCAACGTGCTGGCCGTCCTCGGCATCGTGGTGCCGATCGTCTACTTCGTGACGATGTACCGCAACCCGGCTCTGACCAGCGCGGACAAGCCGAAGATCCAGGCCTTCGTCTGGTTCTTCGCCACCGCCGTGCTGTTCTGGATGATCTACGACCAGTCCGGCTCGCTGCTGACGATCTTCGCGGACGGCAAGACCGACCGCATGATCGGCGGCTGGGAGTTCCCGGCGTCCTGGTACCAGTCGGTGAACCCGGCCATGGTGATCGTCCTCGCCCCGCTCTTCGCCACGCTGTGGGTCAAGCTGGCCCAGCGCGACCGTGAGCCGAGCACCCCGATGAAGTTCGCCCTGGCGATGCTCCTCATCGGTGGCTCCTTCGGCATCATGGGCCTGGCCGGCGCCGCCGCCGCCAACAGCGACACGGGCAAGGTCACCGTCTTCTGGCTGCTGAGCGTCTACCTGGTGCAGACCCTCGGCGAGATGTGCCTGTCGCCGGTCGGTCTGTCCCTGTCGACGAAGCTGGCGCCGAAGCAGTTCGTGGGCCAGATCATGGGTCTGTGGTTCCTGGCCACGGCGACGGGCAACGCCCTGAACGGCTGGACCACCAAGCTCAACGCGCCGCTGGGTGACGCGATGTACTACACGCTGTGGGGCGTCATCGCCGTCGCGGCCGGTCTGGCCTTCATGACGGCCGGCAAGAAGATCCGCGCCCTGATGGGCGACGTGAAGTAGCCGCGGGGCACGAAGGGCCGCCGTACCGGATCCGTCCGGTACGGCGGCCCTCGTCATGTCCACGCCCCTCCGGTACGGCGGCCCTCGCCGTGTCCACGCCCCTCCGGTACGGCGGCCCTCGCCGTGTCCGCGCCCCTCCGGTACGGCGGCCCTCGCCGTGTCCGCGCGCGCTCAGCGCTTCGGGAGCGCACCGCGCCCGGGCGGGCGGGGTCGCCGCGCCGGCGGGCGCCGCCGGACGGTGTCGGCCGCTGCCGTCGTCCGTCCCGGACGCCTGCGCCCGGGAAAGCCCGGGAGGGCTCCCGTGGCCGTGGAGGAGCCGCCGAGCGGCCGCGGGGCACGCCCCCGGGCCGGAGGGCTCCGGCCCGGGGGCGTGACACCGGAGGCACTCGTACCGCTTCGCAGAGATGTCGGGCCCCGGAGAGACCGGCCGTACGTTCGCGGGCAGGACCCACACCCTCGCGGTGCCCAGCGCCTGGACGCGCCCGGCAGGTCACCGGGCGCGTTGGGGGCCCTCCGCCCTTCCCAGCCCCACCGGGCTCGGTGAGAGGCCTTCAGGAACGCCCTGGTGTGCCGGCGCCCGCCGCCCGCCGCCGCCCGGACCGGAGTTGTCCGCTTCCGGTGTGGCACGTGGAGGAGGAAAGACAAAGAGCACGGCGAATCGCCGTGCTCCACAACCGCTGCGGGGAACCCGCCGGATCAGGCGGGTGCCGCGAGTTCCGCCCAGACCGTCTTGCCGGGTGCGTCGGCGGACCTGACGACCCCCCAGTCCAGACAGAGGCGCTGGACGATGAACATGCCGTGGCCGCCCGGCCGCCCGGCCCGGTGCGGGGTGCGCGGCGCGGGCTGACCGGCACCGCGGTCCTCGACCTCCAGCCGCAGGACTTTCGCGTCCAGCGAGACACGCAGCTCCTCCGGCCCCTCGGCGTGCAGGCACGCGTTGGTGACCAGCTCCGAGACGACGAGCAGGACGTCCTCGGCGGCGGCCCGGCGGTCGGCGGTGGCCGCCGGCAGCCAGCCCCAGTCGTAGAGGGCCTGCCTCGTGAAGTCCCGGGCGAGCGGAACGATCCCACTGGCACTGCCCAGCGAAAGCCGCCGCGTCCGGCGCCCCGCGGGCGTGGCCCCGGGACCCGGCCCGGGCGCCGCACCTGACATGTCCGACCTCACCTCCGGCGTGGTGGAAACGGAGGAGGCAGTCGAGACCGAGGCACCGACACCGAGGCCGGAACCGTCCGGCTGGGGGCCGAGATCGCTCGGCGGATGCTGCTGGGTGGTGCCCATCAGCGCTTCACCTCACCGATTTCACCGAGTCGCCATTACGTCGTCGCAGGGCAGCCACAAGGCCGTCACAGAGAGTGTGGAGCCCGTCCGTACAGTTGCCGCGGGGTTCTTCTGCCCGGCCGATCCGGGACAACACCCGCTTTGTCACTTCAGTCGGCGAGCGCCGCGTCCAACGAGTCGTGGACGGTGAAAACCGCCTCCGCCCCTGTGATCTCGAACACCCTGGCCACTACGGGCTGCATCCCTGCCAGATGCACCCCTCCGCCCGCGGCCTCCGCCTTCAGGCGGGCCCCGAGCAGCACGTTGAGCCCGGTGGAGTCGCAGAACGCAAGCTGCGAGCAGTCGATCACCAGGCGTGTGCGACCTTGTTCGAGCGCGGCGTCCAGCGGCTCGCGCAGCAGCTCGGCGGTGTGGTGATCAAGCTCACCCGCCGGTGTGAGCACCTCGCTGCGGCCTTCCGTCCGGACCCCGACCTTGAGTCGGCCCTGATTCGCGCTGCCGACCGTCCCGCGGTCCATGCCGTCCCTCTTCGCCGATGCCATTGAGTCGGTAGAACCCTACGCCTTCTGAACGGCAGCCGGTAGTCGCGACTTAGCCACAAGCCGGTCATACGGGACAATTGACACTTGCAACGATCCGTGCGAAGCGGGTAGGGCTAGTAGGGACACAACCGAGACGGCCGGCTTTGGAGGCGCCGCACACCGCAGCCACATCCTTTGGGCATCGGCGGCCATATGCCGAGAACGATGGAGGAGACCATGTCACCCCGGCTCGACGAAACGCGTACCCCCCACGCGCCGTCGACAACTCCGCCCCACCAGATCGAAGACTTCGAGCAGATCGGGACCGCAGCTCTCGGTCTGCCCGACATCCCTCGGTACGACGAAGTCGAACCTCTCGACGCGAGGGCCCTGTCCAAGACGCTCTTCGCGCGCCTCGAAGGCCTCGAGGAAGGGACGTACGAGCACGCGTACGTCCGCAACACGCTGGTCGAACTGAACCTCGCGCTGGTCAAGTTCGCCGCCTCCCGGTTCCGCTCCCGCAGCGAGCCGATGGAGGACATCATCCAGGTCGGCACCATCGGTCTCATCAAGGCCATCGACCGCTTCGAACTCAGCCGAGGGGTCGAGTTCCCCACCTTCGCGATGCCAACCATCGTCGGAGAGATCAAGCGCTTCTTCCGCGACACCTCCTGGTCCGTGCGCGTCCCGCGCAGGCTCCAGGAACTCCGCCTCGACCTGGCCAAGGCCGGGGACGAACTGGCCCAGCAGCTCGACCGCTCGCCCACCGTGGCCGAGCTCGCCGAGAAGCTCGGGATCAGCAAGGAGGAGGTCGTCGAGGGCATGGCGGCGAGCAACGCCTACACCGCCAGTTCGCTCGACGCCCAGCCCGAGGAGGACGACTCCGAAGGCGCGCTGGCGGACCGCATCGGCTACGAGGACCACGGGCTCGAGGGCATCGAGTACATCGAGTCGCTCAAGCCGCTGATCGCCTCCCTCCCGGCCCGCGACCGGAAGATCCTCTCCCTGCGCTTCGTCGCCGGGCTCACACAGTCGGAGATCGGCGAGGAGCTCAACATCTCGCAGATGCATGTCTCCCGTCTGCTCTCCCGCACGCTGGGCAAACTTCGCAAGGGTCTCACCGTGGAGGAGTGACCGGCCGCGCACCAGCCGCCGAAGGCTCCCGAAGGCTCGCGAAGGGTCCGTTCCGTCAAGGGACGGGCCCTTCCGCCTCATTGACGCTTTCGCCCCGTTGGCTCGGCTTCGGTCGGCGATGCGGGGTACGTGCCACCCGGTCGGTTCCGGTCGCCCGCGGCGCTGTGCCACGGCGCCCGCCCGGCGGCCGACGGCCTGCGACGAGCGGCAACTCGGGGCCGGGGCACGTGTTCAATGGGCCAGGGCGGCCGTGACGGCGGCCTCGGCGTGCAGCCGGATGGTGGGGAACACCGGCACCGGACTGTGCTCCTGCCCGATCAGCAGCTCGATCTCGGTGCAGCCGAGGATGACGCCCTCCGCGCCGTCGGCCACCAACTGGTCGACGACCCGCTGGTAGACCTCGCGGGAGGCGTCCTCGACGATGCCCAGGCACAGCTCCTCGTAGATGATCCGGTGCACCTCGGCCCGCCCCTCCGCCTCGGGGACCAGGACGGTGAGCCCGTGCCCGGCGAGCCGGTCGCGGTAGAAGTCCTGCTCCATGGTGAACGCGGTCCCGAGCAGCCCGACGGTCTTCAGACCGGCCGCGCGTACGGCGTCGGCGGTGGCGTCCCCGAGGTGCAGCAGCGGCACGGGCACCGCGTCCTGCACCTGGCCGGCGACCTTGTGCATGGTGTTCGTACAGATCAGCAGCAGATCCGCCCCGGCGGCCGCCAGCCCCCGCCCCGCCTCGGCGAGCACCTCCCCGGCCTGCTCCCACTCGCCGGAGACCTGGAGCCGCTCGATCTCCGCGAAGTCGACGGAGTGCAGGATGCACCGCGCGGAGTGCAGCCCGCCGAGGCGCTCGCGTACGAGCTCGTTGAGGAGCCGGTAGTACTCCGCGCTGGATTCCCAGCTCATGCCGCCGATCAGTCCGATGGTCTTCATCGGGACAGGTTGCCATGATCGTCGCGGACCCGCCCCGGCGCGGCCCCCCTCCTGCTCCCGTCACCGCTCCAGCGCGAAGAGCCCGCCATGGGGCCGGGCGCTCCACGGGTCCTCGTAGCCGTCCGGGAGGAGCCCGGCGCGCTCCGGCACGACGGACGGCGCGACGGGCGGCCCGTGGCTGCCGCCGGCCCGCGTCTCACGCGAGCGTGCGCACCTGCCGGGCGAGTTCGGCCAGGTGCGTGAGGGAGGCGTCGGTGGAGGGGTCGGGCATGGCGACGATGACGTGGTCGATGCCCTGCTCCGCGAGTTCGCCGCAGCGCTGGACGCTCTCCGCCACGGACTGCGCGTCGGGCACGCGCATGTGGAGCGTCTTCTCGATCGCCTCGTAGGGCCGCCGTTCCGCCTCGCAGTGCGCGCGCAGCACGGCGAGCTTGTGGCGTACGTCGGCGCCGTGGAAGAGGTTGCACGCGTCGCCGTACCGGGCGACCAGCCGCAGGGTCTTCTTCTCGCCGCTGCCGCCGATGAGGATGGGCGGGTGGGGGCGGGACAGGGACTGCGGGGAGTTGAGGGTACGGGCCAGCCGGTAGTGCTTGCCCTCGTACGGGGTGTCCTCGGCGCTCCACATCCGCTTGGCGATCCGCAGCGTCTCCTCCAGCCGCTCGAACCGCTCGGCGACCGGCGGCAGCCGGAACCCGAGGCCCCGGTGCTCCTCCTCGTGGAACCCGGCCCCGATCCCGAGCACCGCCCGCCCGCCGGACAGCACGTCCAGGGTGGTCACCTGCTTCAGCAGCAGGCCGGGCAGACGGTACGTCACGCCCGTCACGAGCGTGCCGAGGGTGACGCGCCGGGTGAGGGCGGCGGCGTACGACAGGGCGCCGTAGGCCTCCAGCATGGGGTCCTCGGCGACGCCGAAGTTCGGGATCTGGAAGAAGTGGTCCATCACCCAGAAGCTGTCGAGCCCGGCCTCGTCGGCCCCGCGCGCGACGTCCGCGAACCGCGCCGCGATGGCGGCGTCGCCGCCGGGCCAGACGAACCGGGGACAGGTGAGACCGAGCTTCACGGGAGCCTCCAGGGCAAACAAAAACAGCCTGCCGGGTCGGCAGGCTGTCGGTGGAATTCAGCGGGAGCGTACGGTCATCGCGCCGTCCGCGTCCAGACCGACGCGCACGCCGAAGCCACGGCTGACGCGGTCCAGCGTGCCCCGCAGCCACTCACGGTCCTCGCCCGAGGCGTGGTGCAGGCGCATCCGCCGGGCCTGCATGGGAACGATCCGTACGCCCGGCGCGCGGGCGGCATCCGGCTCCACCGTGACGAGGTACAGCAGCCGGAGGTCGTCCCGGAACTGCTCGTAGCCGGTGATGCCCTCGTAGTCGTCGATGAAGTCGCCGCAGCCGTAGAGGACCAGCCGGTCCCGGTACAGCTCCGGGGGGCGGGGGTGGTGCGAGGAGTGCCCATGCACGACGTCGACGCCCCCGTCGACCAGCGCGTGCGCGAACCGGACCTGGTCCCGCCCGACGGCGTACCCCCAGTTGCACCCCCAGTGGACGCTGACGACCACGATGTCCCCGAGCCGCCTGACCTCCCGTATCCGCCCCGTGATCACGGCCGCGGCCTCGTACGTCGGCTCTGGTACGAAGGCGACCCCGGGCCGGTCCTCGGTGGCGGCCCAGCCGGGCAGGATGCCGCTGGACTCCATCCCGAAGGCGAAGACCAGCACCCTTCGGCCGCCGAGATCGACGACCGCCGGCCGCCGCGCCGCGTCCGCGCTCCGCCCGGCGCCCGCCACCCGCAGGCCCGTCCCGGCCAGGGCGTCGAGGGTCTCCTCCAGCCCCTGGCGGCCGAAGTACGGCACGTGGTTGTTGGCCAGCGCGCACACATCGGGCCGGGCGGCGGCCAGGCTGGGCAGGTTCTCCGGGTGCATCCGGTAGTGCACCTCTTTCCCCACCGCAAACGCCCCGCTCGTCGTGACGCTCGTCTCCAGGTTCACCACCCGCACGTCCGGCGCCACCTCGTGGAGCACGCCCAGGGCGTTCCCCCAGGGCCAGGGGGGGCCGACGGGCTGCGGGATCGGCCCGTTGGCCGCCTCGGCGAGCTCGACGTATGCCCTGGCGTCCCGGATGTACGACTCCTGAAGGGCCGGGTCCCCGGGGTGCGGCAGGACCTGATCGACCCCGCGCCCGAGCATCACGTCGCCGCAGAGGAACAGCGTCACCGCGTTCCCGGTCATGCTTCCAGGTTAGGGCGAGAGTGGCGTGATTGCCGGTTGCACCCGCGACGAGTGAGTTGATAGGCAGGTCGTACACATGATCCATTCGGCGGGCCTGTCGTGACCTGCCGAAGGACCGCGGGGGGGGGGGAAGAAGAGTTGAGCGACAACGCACCGGTCGACCCGTTCGAGGTCCCGGAGTTCACCGGCGACGAAGCGGTACTCGCCGAGAAGGTGAAGGCGCTGTCGGGCGCCGGGGTGAAGATCTCCACGGTCGCCGGTGACGTCCACACCTCCTTCGGCGGCCTGCGCGCCTTCTACAGGGCGCCGGAGGCGGAGCAGTTGTTCGCCACCACGAAGCCGGTCCAGGACAAGGCGCTTGAGGTCGGCTCGGACCTGTGTGTGATCGCGGGGGCACTGGGGAAGTACGCCGACGACATCCGCCCGCTGGTGAAGCGGCTGAACGAACTCCGCCAGGATGCCGTCAACTTCCGCGAAAAGATCGCCGACGACGACAAGTGGCGAGAGGACGGCGACCTGACGGACGAGAACCTGGCCCGGCGTAACGAAATCGCCGAGGTCTGGGCCCAGTTCCAGGAGGCGGAACGGACCTGTCACGACAAGATCGCCGCCTTGGTCGGCGGCCCTCCGCTCAAGGTCGACGACGGGTCCCACCAGCCGGGCATGTACGGCTATGACGCCGAGATGCTCAAGCAGGCCGAGAGCCTGCCATGGGGCGACGCGGTCGCCGAGTCGACCCCGGCGTGGCAGGTCTGGGAGCACGGCGCCGACTTCGCGAAGGGCTTCTTCGTCGACGGCGTGGTGGGCACGATCAAGAGCCTGGGCACCCTGGTCGGCACCGACGGCTGGGACGCGGCCGGGGAGGCGTGGAAGGGCCTGGGCCTGCTGTCGACCGGCGTGTTGATCAGCACTACCCCGGCGGTAGGGCTGTTCTGGGGGGCCGACGACAAGGACATGCCCCCGTTGCTGCGGGACTCCCGTACGGCGATGAAGGAGACCGGCAAGGCGCTGATCGCCTATGACAAGTGGGACGAGAACCCCGCCAGGGCCGGCGGCCTGGTCACCTTCAACGTGCTCAGCGTCCTCGCCACGCGGGGCGCGGGAAGCGCGGCGTCGGGAGCGGCCAAGGGCGGCACGGCCGCCAAGGCACTCTCCTTCGCGGGCAAGGCGGGTCAGGCCCTCGACCCGACGACGTACCTCCTCAAGGGCGCCACCGCCAGCATGCGGAAGATCGGTGACGTCATGGCCGGGCTGCGCGGCATGAGCCACGTCGACGTGAGCCTCCCGCCCGGCACGGTCGAGCTCCCCTCCGGCGCCTCCGTGCTCCCCGACGGCACCCTGCGCCTCCCCGACGGCGCCCCTGTGCCCCCGGGCGTCGTCGAGGTGCCCCCGGGCACGGTCCGCCTCCCCGCCGACACCCCGATCCCCCCGGGCTCCATCGACTTCGGCGACGGCGTGGTCCGCCTCCCCGCCGACACCTCTCCCCCGCCCGGCGCGATACCCGTCCCGGAAGGCACCCTCAAGGTCACCGACGGCACCATCGCCCTCCCCGAGGGCACCGTCAAGCTCCCCGGCCCGACGGGCAAAACGGTCTACGCCGACCCCAAGGGCAACCTCTACAACGCCGACGGCACCCTCCTCCAACGCGCCGAGGACGCCAAAAAGGAAACGCCCCCTGCTGCGGCGCCGGGCGCAGACAACCCCCGGGTGGACGCCCCGGCCAAGGTCCCTGCCATGGCAGGCGCGCCCTCCAGCGCGGCCGGCAACGCGGGCATCCCCGCCCGCCTGGGCGACAGCCTGGACACCAACCTGGGCGACACGGGCCGCCTCGACGACGGCCTCCCACACCGCACCTCGGACGCCCCGTCCGGTCCCACGGCCCGCGCGGACGACAACCTCCCGGCCGGCGGCGCGGGGGGCCACCTCCCGGCCAACGACCTGGACAGCACTCCAGCGGGCGGCGGTCACCCCGGTGACGGCAACAATGAACCTGGTGGCGTCCTGAGCGGCAACGGCTCGGGCAACCTCGGCAACACTCCGGGAAGCAGCAGCCCAGACCAGACTCCGAGTGCCACTGGCGGCGGAACTGGCGCCCGCAGTAACGACGTGCTCGGTGACGGTCCAGACGGACGGGACTCGCCGAGGCCAGCCGACCCCGGTGAAAACACCGGAGGGCCGGACACTGTCAAGGATTCCGCGGGCGGCAAGCCGGACTCCGATGGAGGTGACGTCACTGGTAAGCCGGACAGCGATAATCCGTACGCCGGGGAGGAACCGGACTACACCCGGCGCACCCTGCTCCCTGCGGACGGCCCACTCACACTCAGGGATGTGCGTAACACCCGCGCCCCCGACGAGCGTTGGCAACGCGGTGAAAGGTTCCATCGTCAGATGTGGCGAGGCGACCCCGAGCGGTCCTACCCCGTCCCCACAAACAACGACCCGCGATATCCCGTAACTCGTACCGGCGGACGCAAGGTGGACGTACCCGTGGATCTTCCGGACGGACGTACGGTCGCCGTTGAGGTGAAGACGTACGGCCCCTACCGCACGATCACCTTGAACGACGGCACCCAAAAGGCCGTCAAGAACGAGGTCCCCCTCAAGAAGGAAATCAAGGAGCAGATACACAAGGACATAGCCTTGAGGCGACTGCATCCCGGATACGACCCCCGCTGGGCATTCACACATGCGGGGCCATCCCCCGAGCTCCGCGCTTACCTCAGGAAAGCCAAGATAGTATTTGTCGAATACGGGCCAGCACCCAAAAAGGACCAGTGGGACAAACCGAGGGAAAAGTGACCCCTTCGGCTCTCGTGAGAGGCAGGCAACGTGCAGGACAAGACACCGAACGAGGTGGCCACGGACGTCGAGGAATGGACGGAAGGCGCTCACCACAACGCCCTAGGGCTCGCAGCAATGCTCGGCGTTACAACCGAGCAGTACCTGCAAGACCCGTTGTCCCTCATGCCAGGCCTACAAAACTACGTCGACCGCCTACCATTGAGCGAATTTGAACAGTCGGACTGGATCACACTCCACACGGATCTAACCTCCTACCTCGGGGACCTCCTGGTACGGCGTCACAAGGCCGCCTGGAAGGCGGTATCCGACGAGAGCTCACCGGCGGGGCACCGCTACATCATTGAAGCCAAGGGCCGGGACGGGAACCTGTACCACGTGGAGCCCTACGACGTGACGATGGAAGAATTTGAAAACCTCCCCATCGAAATTGGCCGAATGATCGCGAACGCGGAAGTGACGTTGCGCGTCACACCTCTCATCGACAAGGAACTGCCCGAGTGACGCCTTAGAAAACCGCAGCAGCATCCGGGACGCTCTTCCGGCGAGCGATTTGAGGGAGTGGCACCCCAACGGCGCTGTTGAATACCGGCGGATATTCGACAGCTACCGCTAGTCTCCCCCGGAAGGTGGACACGTGAGCCGGAAGCGTTGTCCTGGTGACCTTGGCGCCGCGACGACGCTTGAGCGGACGTCCTATGACGCACGAACCATCACCGTCCGTGCGCTGCGTCGTCTTCTCGCGGTGAAACAGGTGGACCATGGGCATCGACGGCATCGAGGACGGTGTCGCTGAGCGTGGTGAGCAGCGGCGCATTGAGGTTCCTCACAGGATTCCGGGTGCCGGGACAGCACACCAGCCCCTCGTTTAAGTCCGAGAGGTCACTCAGCCCGGCCGGGTTCTACGCGCCGGGCGCTCGCAGTCCCCGGAGACGTCGCATTCAGCCCTCGCCAGGCAGCTGCTCGACCACGAACGAGCCCTTGCCGCCCACTGTGATCACAAGGACCCGCTCACGGAGTTCCTGTGCGGCTCGGCGTGCGGTGAGGCGCGCCACGCCGTACTCGTCCATATGAGGGATGCGCGTGAGCCGTCCAGCCCCCTGGATCCAATGAGTGCCAGGCCCCTCTACGTCCAACTGGCCGACGACCTTATCCACGCCCTCGTCCACTGGGCGAGGCTGCGGTACGCGCCGGGTTCCCGTGGTCGGCACCGGTCCCGCACAGCAAGCGGGCCGGCGTTGCACGCACTGGCCCGGTCAGGTCCGGAGCCTGCCGTCCCACGGCATCCAATTGCGGCGCGGTTGCCCGTCGCTCGGTCGCCGTACGGGCTGGATGTACCGCTGAGCGGGGACGAGAGCGCCATGGTCCGCCCGTACCTGGTCGCGGACGAGCAGCGTCAGCGGCGGCTCGCCCTGGTGCTCGCGGCAGACTTCGGGATCGACCTCGACACACACCTCGTCGGTGCTCCGGCGGTGGCGTGATGACCATCCGTAGGCCCATGCGGATGTGCGTGCACTGCGACCGGTTCACCACCACTCCGGTCCTCGTCTCCCAGGTGCACTCCGGGTCCGGCGCCGGCATCAACGTGTACGCCTGCCCCGAGTGCGCGCCGCTGTGCCCGCGCATGCCCGACGCACTCGACCTTCTCGTGACGGGACGGAACAACCAAGTCCTCGCCACGCGGGCCGGTCAGGAAGCCGTCGATCTGTGACCGGCAAGATCCGAGGCCGTACAACCGGGTTCGCCGGCTGTACTACAAGGCGGAGCGATCCACGTCTTCGTACCCGTGAGCTTCCACCCGACCTGGCCGAGCACGGCCCGGTAGCCCTTGGACGTGGTGTTCGTGTCGGTGACGGTCTGGGTCCCGGTCCACGTCCAGGAGTCGCTGATCTTGGTGTCGACGCTGACCTTGGCTTTAGCCAGGATGGCGCCCGCCTCCGCCTCGGCGCTGGCACCGATGTCCCACGTGAAGGTGTGGCTGCCGGTCACCGTCCAGGACACCGTCTGGCGAGGCAACAGCCACGTCGATTGCGGCTTCTTCTTGTCCGGCAGGAAGTGGGGGAGCCCTTGACGGTGTATTTCGGCGGGTCGTTCACCTCTGGGCAGGCCATGGCGCTCATGTCGCCCTTGACGGACTTCGGTTCAGCCGCCTTCTTGTCCCCCTCGAACGAGAAATCGACCGTGTCATTGACGCCAATGACACGCCCATCATTCATAACGATCTCCGCGTCGTCAGCCGGAAGCGGCTCCTCCGCCGGAGAAGCGACACTGGCTGCCGCCCCTGAAAGCAGCAAGGCGCCGGTAACGAAGAGAGGGATTGCAGTGTGCACGACAGCGTGGTCCATTGTGCCCCGTTTCGATGCATGCTGTGAGGCGACTCTTGGTCAAGGAGTCACAGGAATGCCCCCTTGGGTTTATGCATTCGGTGGCGCGTGCACGACATATCTATCGGAGCGCGAGCGTGCGCCACAACAGAGAGTGACGCGGATCACGGAGGGTGAATTGAGTTTCCATCACTAGGGATCCAATAACTCGGAGAAAGCTCAAATGCCGAAGCGGAGTTGCGCAAGGGCGGAAGACTGGCGCCGTACTGGTCGTTCGGCAACATGCTGGCGCGAGCACGGCTGTTGACCAGCTCGGAGCCCCCGGGGAAGTGACTCCCCCGGGGCTCCGCTGCGACGGATGCGCGTCAGACGACCTGCTCGCCCCGGCGCCAGACCGCCGACACCAGCGGCACACCCGGGCGGTAGGCGAGGTGGACGTGGGAGGGGGCGTCGAGGATGGCGAGGTCGGCGCGGGCGCCGGGGGCGAGGCGGCCGACGTCGGTGCGGCGCAGGGCGGCGGCGCCGCCGGCCGTGGCGGACCAGAGGGCCTCGTTGGGGGTCATGCCCATGTCGCGTACGGCGAGCGCGATGCAGAAGGGCATGGAGGAGGTGAACGACGAGCCCGGATTGCAGTCGGTGGACAGGGCCACGGTGACGTCCGCGTCGATCAGGCGGCGGGCGTCCGGCCACTCGGCGCGGGTGGAGAACTCCGCGCCGGGGAGCAGCGTGGCGACGGTGTCGCCGCTGGCGAGGGCGTCCACGTCGGCCTGGGTGAGGTGGGTGCAGTGGTCGGCGCTCGCCGCGTCGAGTTCGACGGCGAGCTGGACGCCGGGGCCGTACGAGAGCTGGTTGGCGTGGACGCGGGGGTGCAGGCCCGCCGCCTTGCCCGCGGTGAGGATCGCGCGGGCCTGGTCCCCGTCGAAGGCGCCCTTCTCGCAGAACACGTCGATCCAGCGGGCGTGCGGGGCGCAGGCGTCCAGCATCTCTCCGGTGACCAGGGAGACGTAGGAGGCCGGGTCGTCGGCGAAGTCGGGCGAGACGATGTGCGCCCCGAGGTACGTGACCTCGTCTGTGTGGCGGGCGGCGATGCGCAGCGCGCGGGCCTCGTCCTCGACGGTGAGGCCGTAGCCGGACTTGGTCTCGAAGGTGGTGGTGCCCTGGAGCAGGGCCTCGCGCAGATAGCGGGTGACGTTGGCTTCGAGCGCCTCGTCCGTCGCGGCGCGGGTCGCGGCGACGGTGGTGCGGATGCCGCCGGCGGCGTACGCCTGCCCGGACATACGGGCGTTGAACTCGGCGGTGCGGTCGCCGGCGAAGACCAGGTGGGAGTGGGAGTCGACGAAGCCGGGAATCACGGCCCGGCCGCCGGCGTCGACCCGATTGTCAGTGGCGGGTGCTTTGCTTGATTCACCGATCCAGACCACGCGGTCGCCGGCGATGACGACGGCCGCGTCCTGGATCAGGCCGAGGGGGGATCCGTCACCGAGGGAGGGGTCGTTGGTGACCAGACTGGCGATGTTGGTGATGACGGTGGCCGTCGCCGCGACCGCGTTGTTCGCGGTCGCGGGGGCGGCCGTCGCCGGGGGGTTGTTCGTCGTGTCGGGGCCGCTGTTCATGCTGTTCATGGTGAGGCGTGTCTCCTTCAGCGGTGCAGCGCGGCGATCGAGTCCGTCAGGGCACGGGGCACATCGGGGAGCAGGGCGTGTGCCCCGTCCCGTACGACATGGCGCCCGCCCACGACCGTATGGCGCACATCCGCGGCCGACGCGGCGAATACCGCTGTCTCAGCTGCCAGACGCGGCACCGGTCCCGCTGTCCTGACCGTGTCGAGGGCGATCGTCGTGAAGTCGGCGAGCGCCCCGGTTTCGAGGCGGCCGGCGTCGGGCCATCCGAGGGCGGCGTGCCCGTCGGCGGTGGCGGCGCGCAGCAGCGCGGCGGCCGTCCAGTGGCCCCGGGTGCGGGAGCGGAGGCGTTCGTCGAGTTCCATGGCCCGCGCCTCCTCCAGCAGGTCGATCACCGCGTGGCTGTCGCTGCCCAGCGACAGGGGCGAGCCGGCCCGCTGGAGGGCGGCGGCCGGGCCGATGCCGTCCGCGAGGTCCCGTTCGGTGGTCGGGCACATGCACGTACCGGTGCCGGTTCCGCCGAGCAGGGCGATGTCCTCGTCGGTGAGGTGGGTGTTGTGGACGCCCGTGGTGCGCGGGCCGAGCACGCCGTGGTCGGCGAGCAGCCGGGCGGGGGTGCGGCCGTGGGCGGCCAGGCAGGCGTCGTTCTCCGCCGTCTGCTCGGAGAGGTGGACGTGCAGGGGCGCCTGCCGGTCGGCGGCCCACCGGGCGACCGTGGACAACTGGCCGGCGGGGACGGCGCGCACGGAGTGGATGGCCGCGCCGACGCGGACACCGTCCCGCTCCTTGAGCAGCGACGCGCGCTCGGCCCAGGCCTCCGCGGTGCCGTCGGAGAAGCGCTGCTGGTGCCGGTCGGGGGCGGCGCCGAAACCGGAGGAGAGGTATGCCGTGTCGAGGAGCGTGATGCGGATGCCCGCCTCTCCGGCCGCCGAGATCAGCGCCTCCCCCATGGCGTTGGGGTCGCCGTAAGGGGTGCCTCCGGGCGCGTGGTGCAGATAGTGGAACTCGCCGACGGCCGTGATGCCCGCCAGCGCCATCTCCGCGTACACGGCCCGGGCGAGGGCGAAGTAGCTGTCGGGCGTCAGACGGGAGGCGACCTGGTACATGACCTCGCGCCAGGTCCAGAAGGTGCCGGAGCCCACCTGGACGGTGCCGCGCAGCGCCCGGTGGAAGGCGTGGCTGTGGGCGTTGGCCAGGCCGGGGAGGGTCAGGCCGCGCAGCGGGACGGCTCCCGGCGGCGGGGTGTCGACGCCGGTGCGTACGGCGGTGACGCGGCCGTCGGACACGTCGAGGGCCACGCCCGGTTCGGCGTGGGTGCCGAGCCAGGCGTGTTCGCACCAGTAGGTCAGCCGCACGCCAGGCCCTCCAGTACGTCGGCGAGGGCCAGGACGCCGGCCACGCAGTCGTCCTCGGCCGCGAATTCGGCCGGGGAGTGGGAGACGCCCGTGGGATTGCGGACGAACAGCATGGCGGTGGGGACGGACGCCGACAGGATGCCGGCGTCGTGCCCGGCTCCGGTGCCGAGGACCGGCACCTGGCCACCGAGGATCTTGGCGAGTTCGTCCCGGAGGGCGTGCTGGAACTCGACGACGGGGGTGAAGGATTCGCGTACGACGGCGAGGTCGATGCCCTGGCGGCCGGCGGCCTCGCGGGCGGCGGTCTCGATGCCCGCCACGACCGCGTCCAGCGTCGCCTGGTCGGCCGCGCGGGAGTCCAGCCAGCCGCGCACGAGCGACGGGATGGCGTTGACGCCGTTGGGCTCGACCGTGATCTTGCCGAAGGTGGCTACGGCGCCCGCCAGCTCCGCCTCGCGGCGGGCCGCCAGGACGGTCTCGGCGTACGTGAGCATCGGGTCGCGCCGGTCGGCGAGCCGGGTGGTGCCGGCGTGGTTGGCCTCGCCGTGGAAGTCGTACCGCCAGCGGCCGTGCGGCCAGATCGCGGAGGCGATACCGACCGCGTCGCCCGTGAGGTCCAGGGCGCGGCCCTGCTCGACGTGGAGTTCGACGAACGCGCCGACGCGGGCGAGGCGCTCGGGGTCGGGGCCGATGGCCTCCGGGTCGTATCCGGCGTCCTCCATGGCCTGGGGCAGGGTGATGCCGTCGCCGTCGCGCAGCCCGTACGCCGCCTCCTTCGTCAGCTGCCCGGCCGTGAGCCGGGAACCGACGCAGGCGAGGCCGAAGCGGGCGCCCTCCTCGTCACCGAAGTTGGTGACGGCGAGGGGCCGGCGGAGCTCCACTCCCCTGCGGCGGAGCTCGTCGAGCGCGGCGAAGGCGGAGACGACGCCCAGCGGGCCGTCGAAGGCCCCGCCGTCCGGGACGGAGTCCAGGTGCGAGCCGGTGACGACGGCGTCCTCGCCGAGGGGGTCGCCGAGCCAGGCCCACTGGTTGCCGTTGCGGTCGGTCTCGTAGGTGAGTCCGCGTGCCTCGGCCTGTTCCTGGAACCAGGTGCGGCAGTCGGCGTCGGCACCGGTCCAGGCGTAGCGGCGGTAACCGCGGGTGGCCGCGTCGCGGCCGATGGGGGCGAGGTCGGCCCACATGGTGTGGAAGGAGGGCGGTTGCCCGCCGGGGGGCGGGCTGGTGCCGGCCCGCTGCGCCCCGGCGGCGACGGGCCCGTCGGCGGTCCCGGTCACGACTGGTCACCCTCCCGCATCGGGACGCGGACGCCGCGCTCGTCCGCGACCGTCTCGGCGGTGTCGTATCCGGCGTCGACGTGCCGGATGACGCCCATGCCGGGGTCGTTGGTGAGGACGCGGCGGATCTTCTCGCCCGCGAGCGGGGTGCCGTCGGCGACGGTGACCTGGCCGGCGTGGATGGAGCGGCCCATGCCGACGCCGCCGCCGTGGTGGAGGGAGACCCAGGAGGCGCCGGAGGCGACGTTCACCATGGCGTTGAGGAGCGGCCAGTCGGCGATGGCGTCGGAGCCGTCCAGCATGGCTTCGGTCTCGCGGTACGGGGAGGCGACGGAGCCGCAGTCGAGGTGGTCGCGGCCGATGGCGAGAGGGGCGGACAGCTCGCCGGAGGCGACCATGTCGTTGAAGCGCTCGCCGGCGCGGTCGCGCTCCCCGTATCCGAGCCAGCAGATGCGGGCGGGCAGGCCCTGGAAGTGGACGCGCTCGCCGGCCATCTTGATCCAGCGGGCCAGCGACTCGTTCTCGGGGAAGAGGTCGAGGACCGCCTTGTCGGTCTTGTGGATGTCGGCGGCGTCGCCGGACAGGGCGGCCCAGCGGAAGGGGCCCTTGCCCTCGCAGAACAGGGGGCGGATGTAGGCGGGGACGAAGCCGGGGAAGTCGAACGCCCGGTCGTAGCCGGCGAGCCGGGCCTCACCGCGGATGGAGTTGCCGTAGTCGAAGACCTCGGCGCCCGCGTCCATGAAGCCGACCATGGCCTCGACGTGCCGGGCCATCGACTCCCGGGCGCGCTGGGTGAAGTCGGCGGGCTTCTCGGCGGCGTAGGAGGCCATGTCGTCGAAGTCGACGCCGAGGGGGAGGTAGGAGAGCGGGTCGTGGGCGGAGGTCTGGTCGGTGACGATGTCGATGGGCGCGCCCGTCTCCAGCATCCGCGGCAGCAGTTCGGCGGCGTTGCCGAGGAGGCCGATGGAGAGCGGGCGGCGGGCGTCGCGGGCCTCCACCGCCAGCCGCAGCGCGTGGTCCAGCGAGTCGGCGCGGACGTCCAGGTACCGGTGCTCGATGCGGCGCTCGATGGCGCGCGGGTCGCAGTCGACGCAGATCGCGACGCCGTCGTTCATGGTCACGGCGAGTGGCTGGGCGCCGCCCATGCCGCCGAGGCCGGCGGTGAGGGTGATCGTCCCGGCGAGGGTGCCGTTGAACTTCTTCGCGGCGACGGCGGCGAAGGTCTCGTAGGTGCCCTGGAGGATGCCCTGCGTGCCGATGTAGATCCAGGAGCCGGCCGTCATCTGGCCGTACATGGTGAGGCCGAGCTGCTCCAGGCGGCGGAACTCCTCCCAGTTGGCCCAGTCGCCGACCAGGTTGGAGTTGGCGATGAGGACGCGGGGGGCCCATTCGTGGGTCTGCATGACGCCGACGGGGCGGCCGGACTGGACGAGCATCGTCTCGTCCTGCTTGAGCGTGCGCAGCGTGCGGACCATCGCGTCGAAGGAGCGCCAGTCGCGGGCGGCCTTGCCGGTGCCGCCGTAGACGACGAGCTTGTCGGGGTGTTCGGCGACCTCGGGGTCGAGGTTGTTCTGCAGCATCCGCAGCGCGGCTTCCTGCTGCCATCCCAGGGCGCTCAGTTCCGTACCGCGCGGGGCCCGTACGGGGCGGGGTCCTGACATGGGGATGCCTCCTCGGTCGCAGATGGACGGCTGCGGTTGCAGATTCAGTTATTCATATCTTGTCGCGATGAATAGATGTAGTCAACGGCTGCGACGCGCGGCACCGGATGATTGGCTGGAGAACATGGCTTCGAACCGTCGCGATCAGGCCGTACGAGCAGCGGTCGACCAAGCCCTGCTCACCGGGACCGAACCCGTCGCCGCCCTCCTCGACGTCACCGGTGTCCGCGCCTCCGCCGCCGCCCTGCGCGCCGCCTTCGCGGCCGTCACCGACGCGCCCGTCCTGCACGCCTTCGCCGTCAAGGCGTCCCCGCTCGTCCCCGTCCTGCGCCTGCTGTACGAGGCGGGCCTCGGCGCCGAGGTCGCCAGCCCCGGCGAGCTCGCCCTGGCCCGCGCCGCGGGCGTCACGGCGGACCGCGTCGTCCTGGACTCCCCCGCCAAGACCCCCGCCGAGCTCCGGGAGGCCCTCGCCCTCGGCATCGCCGTCAACGCCGACAACCCGCAGGAACTGGCCCGGCTCGACGCCCTCGTCCGGAAGACGCCCACCCGCTCCCCGCTCGGGCTGCGCGTCAACCCTCAGATCGGCGGCGGCACCATCGAGGCGCTGTCCACCGCCACCGCCACCTCCAAGTTCGGCATCGCCCTGCGCGACGAGGGGGCCCGCGCGCGCGTCGTCCGGGCCTTCCTCGACCGCCCGTGGCTCACCCGCCTCCACACCCATTCCGGCTCGCAAGGCCTGCCCCTGTCCCTCCTCGCGACCGGCGTCCGGGAGGTGTACGAACTCGCCGAGGAGATCAACGCGGCGGCAGGCCGCCACCAGGTCGACACCATCGACATCGGCGGCGGCCTGCCGGTGAACTTCACCTCCGACGAGGAGACACCGACGTACGCCGAGTACGCCCGGCTCCTCTCCGACGAGGTCCCCGGACTGTTCGACGGGCGCTACGGGCTGGTCACCGAGTTCGGCCGGTCACTGCTGGCCAAGCACGGCACGCTCCTGGCCCGCGTCGAGTACACCAAGACGTCCGGATCCCGCCCCATCGCCGTCACCCACGCGGGCGTCCAGGTCGCCACCCGGACCGTCTACGACCCCATCGCCTGGCCGCTGCGTATCGCCGCGTACGACGCGAGGGGGCTGCCCAAGGCGGGCGGCCCGCCCGTCGGGCAGGACGTGGCGGGACCGGCCTGCTTCGCCGGTGACCTGCTCGCCGTGCAGCGCTCGCTGCCGCTCCTCGAACCGGGTGACATCGTGGCCGCGCTGGACACCGGTGCGTACTACTTCGCGCACCACTACACGTACAACTCCCTGGCTCGGCCGGGTGTGTACGGCTTCGTCACGGGAGAGGACGGGACGGTCCGCTTCGCGACCGTACGCCCGCCGCAGACGGTCGCCGAGATCGTCGCGGAGGCAGGGGGCGGGCACCCGGACGCGCTGCTCGCCGACTGGCGGCATCCCGCCGGGGCGTGAGGGCAGAACCTCCCCATGACCACCACCCAACAGCCCACGGGAGCTCACGAGGAGCCCGCCCTCAAACGGGTCATCGGGCCGAAACTGCTCATCCTCTTCGTCATCGGCGACATCCTCGGCACCGGGATCTACGCCACCACCGGCAAAGTGGCGGGGAAGGTGGGAGGCGCGCTCTGGCTGCCGTTCGCGATCGGCTTCGTCGTCGCGGTCCTGACGGCGGCCTCGTACGTCGAACTCGTCGGCAAGTACCCGAAGGCGGCCGGGGCGGCCCTCTACACCCAGAAGGCGTTCAAGGTCCCGTTCCTGACCTTCATCGTCGCCTTCATGGTGGTGTGCTCGGGGCTGTCGTCCGCGAGCGCGGCCGCCCGCGCCTTCAGCGGGGACTACCTCGCGGAGTTCACCGGGGGCGCGGTACCGCCCACCCTGGTGGCGATCCTCTTCGTCCTCGCCCTCGCCGCCCTCAGCCTGCGGGGCGTGTCCGAGTCGGTGAAGACGAACGTCGTCCTCACCCTGGTCGAGCTGACCGGCCTGGCGATCATCCTCACCATCGGCGCCTGGGCGGTGCTCACCGGCGGCGGGGAGCCCTCGCGACTGGGCGAGTTCCAGGCGACCGGCACCGGGTACGCGCTCCTGACCAGCGTGCTGGGGGCGACGGCGCTCGGCTTCTTCGCGTTCGTCGGCTTCGAGGACTCGGTCAACATGGCCGAGGAGACGCGGAACCCGGTCCGCACGTTCCCCCGGGCGATCTTCACCGGCGTCGCGGTCACCGGCACCGTCTACGTCCTGGTGGCGCTGGTCTCCTCGCTCCTGGTCGACCACCGCACGCTGGAGAAGTCCAGTGGGCCGCTCCTGGAGGTCGTCAGGGCCGGTGGTGTCGACTTCCCGCCCAAGGCCTTCGCGCTCATCGCCCTGTTCGCCGTCACCAACTCCGCGCTCATCAACATCATGATGGCCTCGCGGCTCTGCTACGGCATGGCCAACGAGCGCATCCTGCCGCGCGCCATGGGCCGGGTGCTGCCCCGGCGCCGCACCCCCGTCGTCGGCATCGTCTTCGTGTCGCTGCTGGCGGTCGGCCTGGTGTCGACCGGTGAGATCGAGGGCCTGGGCGACACGACGGCGTTCCTGCTGCTGTGCGTCTTCGCGGTGGTCAACATTGCGGTACTGGTGCTGCGCCGCGACCCGGTCGAGCACGAGCACTTCCGTACGCCGACGGCGCTGCCGGTCCTGGGCGCGCTCACCTCGCTCCTCCTGGCGAGCCCGTTCGCCGACCGGGACGCGGACGTGTACATCCGGGCGGGCGTGCTGGTGGCGATCGGCGTGGGGCTGTGGGCGCTCAACAGGGTGGTGATGCGGGCACGCGGAGAGGCGTAACCGGCGACCCTATCCCGTCGCGGGCACGTTCCTCCGGAAAATGCCAGAAGTCCCACCAGGAGAGCGAACGTTGCGTAGCGTCGTGGTCACAGCCTTGGATGCGCAACGGGGAACTGGGAGGGAGCCCGCGTGCCCGGAATCGACGAGTGCCTGCGCGAAGTCATGAGCCTGCCGGGCGCGCTGGGCGCGGCACTCGTCGACTGGACCAGTGGGCTCGCGCTCGGCACGGCCGGCCGGTCCCCGGTGGGTGACCACGAGACGACGGCGGCGGAGACGGCGGAACTGGCGCGGGCGGCCGCGGAGTACGAGTCGTTCGCCCCCGACGCGGCAGTGGTGGCACCGGGACCCGCGCCCACGCCTATGACCGGCCCGGCCGAGGGACCCGCGGCGGGCCCGGCCAGGGGCTCCGTGCCCATGGACTCCATACCCGGCCCGAACACCGGACCGAACCCCGCTTCCATAGCGGGCCTGACACCGGTACCGGCACCGGGCCTGACCCCGTTACCGATACCGGCACCATGGGCCCGGGACGACGCACGCGGCCGGCCGGGCGGCCCACCCGCCGGCCCACCCGCCGGGGCGCACACCGGGGCAGCGGCACCGGACGCCCGCCCCACCCCGTCGGCGAGCCCCGCCACCGCCCCGCCGCTCCCGGCGCTGCCGGTCGGCGTGGACCCCGAGGCGCCACCCGTCGAGGACGTGATCGTCACCACCCGCACCGGTTACCACGTCCTGCGGTTCGTCGAGACGACCTTCGACAGCAGCGTGTTCCTCCACCTGTGGCTGGACCGCTCCACGGGCAACCTGGCCCTGGCCCGCCTGCGGCTGCGGGAGTTGGCCGAGCGGCTGGTACTGGTATGACCACGCGCACCACCGGAGCGGTCGTGTCCCCGATGCTGCTGCGGCTCGCCCAGGAGCGCGCCACCGGGGCGCTGGTACGGGACCACGGGACGCTGTACCTCGTCGACGGGCGGGTCGTGCACGCGCAGAGCCCGGTCGCGCCCGGCCCGGACGTCCTGCTGACCGCGGGCGGACGGCAGCCGCGGCAGGGCCGGATCGCGGCCGGCGAGCTGGAGATCTGCCACCTGGGCGCCCTGTTCGACGCGGCGTTCTTCGCGCTCGCCCCCGGGCGCGGCCCGGCCCGCTTCCAGTACGGCGCCGTCCACGGGACGCACGCCGCACGAGCGGTACGCCCCGTCCCGGCGACCGACATCGAGCGGGAGACGCTGCGCCGACGTGAGCTGCTCGACAGCGTGTGGCCCTACCCCGCCGTCGACGCCGTGCCGGTCGTCCCCCGGCCCGCCGCCCCCGGCCAGACGGTGACCGCCCGCCAGCGGGCCCTGCTGGCGCACGCCGACGGCCTCCGTACCCCCGCGGAGCTCGCCTGGGCGCTGGGCCGCCCGGCGTTCCACACGCTGCTGGAGATCCGGCGGCTGGCCGCGGCCGGCCTGGTGATGACCCCGCCGGACCCGGCCCCGTCCGACCCGGCTCCGCGCCAGTCGCACCCGTACGCACACCCGTACCCGTACGCGCATCACCCGTACTCGTACTCGTACGAGCCCAATCCGTACGGGCCCGTCCCCTACGACCCCGCCGGCTTCGCAGCCGAACCGGACATCGCCCTGCTCCGCCGGCTCCGTGACGCCCTGGAGGCCCATCTGTGACCGCCCGTACGCCCCGTGCGCGCTCATGAGGCGCGCCTTGCGACAGCGTGCCGAGAGAAGCGAGAGGAGCGAGAGGAGGCAGTTGATGACGGCAGCCGAAGCCGAGGTGCTCGGCGAGCTCAGACGCCTGCGGGCCCGGGTCCCGCAGGTGACCGGGGCGCTGGCGGCCAGCGCCGACGGCCTGGTCCTGGCCCGGGACACGGCGGACCCGAACGCCGCGGAGGGCGTCGCCGCGCTCACCGCGGCCGCGCTCGGCGTCGCGCTCCGGCTCACCGACGCCACCGGGCAGGGCGGGTTCCGGGAGCTGCTGGTCCGCGGCGAGCACGGCTACGTCGCGACGTACGCGGCGGGCGGCTCCGCCGTCCTGACGCTCCTCGCCGAACCCCGCGTCAACGTGGGCCGGCTCCACCTGGAGGCCCGCCGGTCCAGCGCCCGCATCGGCGAACTGGTCGACGGCGCCCTGCACCGGCGTACGCCCCGGAGCGAGCCACGACCCGCGCCCACGACCGCGCCCACGACCACGGCCGCGCCCTTGCCCGTCCGACAAGCCGTTCCGCCCCTCCCGCCCCTCCCGACCCACGAACCGAAGGAAGTGTGAGACTCATGGCCAACACCGAAACCGCCCTCAAGGAAGCCACCACCGTCATCGACGGTGCCCTGGGGGCAGCCCTCGTCGACTACAGCAGCGGCATGGCCCTCGGCACGATCGGCGGTGGCAAGGACCTCGACCTGGCGGTCGCCGCCGCGGGCAACACCGACGTCGTCCGCGCCAAAGTGCGCACCATGGAGATGCTCGGGCTGAACGAGGAGATCGAGGACATCCTCATCACGCTGGGTACGCAGTACCACCTGATCCGGCTCCTCAAGGGCCGGGGCGCCAACGGCCTGTTCCTCTACCTCGCACTGGACAAGCAGCGGGCGAACCTGGCGATGGCGCGCCACCAGCTCAGGAAGATCGAGGCCGAGCTGGAGGTCTGACGCGGGCTCAGCGTCGCCGCGCCCCGCCCGGCGCGGCGTCGCCCGCCGCGATGCCCGTCGACCGGTACGCCTCGACGGGCCCGCCGGCCGGTCCCTTGGCGAGCCGGTCGGTACGTACCCACCACAGCGTTTCCTCGGTGCGTTCCCGGCGCCCGAGCCACCGGGCCTTCCACCACAGTCCGGCGCCCGCGCCGGCCAGGCACAGCCCTCCCGCGCCCGGCAGCGCGAAGGAGGAGGCGACGGCGGCGGCGAACGCGCCCGCCAGCCACCAGCGGTGGGCCCACCGCCGGGCGCGCACGGTCACGGCCCGGTCCTGGAGGAAGTCCGCCCGTGCCGCCCTCGTGGCCCGTGCGGCCAGTCGTGTGTAGCGCCCGCGCCGCGCCAGTGCCACGGCGGCGGCGGTCACCAGGAACAGGGCGGCGCCGGCGAGCAGCCCGACGCGCCGTCCGGTGAGCCCGGGCAGCAGCGCCCCGGCCCCGGCGGCGAGCAACCCCGCCCACCACAGGGGCGCGGCCCCCGCCCGTACGACCACGGCCACTCGCGCCAGCGTGGCCGCCCGCCGCGCTCCCCCTGCCTTCCTCCGGGGGACCCCCATGTCCGCCTCCTCCTCTCACACGACCGGTGGTTGCGGCGGGAGGGTAACGCCCCTTCCTTAAAGTCTCCTGAGAGGACGCGCAGCCGTTTGGAGGACCGGACCGTCACTCCACGAACAGGCCCCGCGCGGCCGCCGCGGCGTCGAACCGCTCCAGCCGCGCCTGCGCGTCCGGCAGCCCGTCGCACATCGCCTCCAGCAGCACCCGTCCCAGCAGCATCGGCGCGCACGCCGTGTCGAAGGCGAGGCCGGTACCGACCGCCGCCGGGATCAGCAGGTCGCTGTGCTTGGCGACCGGGGCGAACGCGGAGTCGGCGACCGTGACGACGGTCAGCCCCGCGTCGCGCGCGTACGCCAGGGCGTCCACGACCTCGCGGGGGTGCCGGGGCAGCGCGAAGCACAGCAGCACGGTGGCGCCCGCGCGCACAGCGGCGTCGATCCGGTCGGTGAGCATCGTGCCGCCCTCGTCGAGCAGCCGTACGTCGGGGTGGACCTTCGCCGCGAAGTACGCGAAGCCCCGCGCCTGCGAGGAGGCGGCCCGCAGCCCCAGTACGGGCAGCGGCCGGGAGGAGGCGAGCAGCCGTCCGGCGCGCTCCACCGGCTCGGGGTCGGCGAGCAGTTCGGCCAGGTGCCTGAGGTTCTCGATCTCGCCCAGCACGGCCTGCTGGTACTCGTTGTACGTGGTCCCGGCCCCCGCTCCGGCGGCCGGCTCGGCGGGGGCCACCTCGCGCAGGTGCTTGCGCAGCGCCGGGTAGCCGTCGAACCCGAGCGCCACGGCGAAGCGCGTGACGGACGGCTGGCTGACGCCCGCCAGTTCGGCCAGCTCCACGCTCGACAGGAACGGTACGTCGGCGGCGCGCCGCACCATCGAGTGGGCGATCCGCCGCTGTGTGGGCGTCAGCCGGTGCCCCTCGAAGAGCGCCTGCAGGCGTGCGGCAGGGCTGTCACTCATCCCGTCCCCCTCGTTCCCGACCCGGTTATTCAGTCACTCAAGACTCTGCATGACGATATGCAGCCGGGCAAGCGGCACCGGGGTTCCGGGGGCGTCCAGGAGGGCGGAAAGGGGGGTTAGCCCCAGCGACTCGACGGCTGCGGCTACGTACCGTGAATGGCATGGAAGCCCGCGACACGGAGCTCGAGAAGGAGCTCGACGTCACCCTCCAGGCACGCCGCGAACTGGGGGCGGAGTACGAGCCGGCCCTGATCGAGTCGTTCCTGGAGAAGCTGGACCAGCGCCTGGACGCCACGGTCGACCGGCGCGTCCGCCGTCAGCTCGCCGAGCAGCAGATGATCCGCGCCCGCGGCGCCCGACCGGGCGGCGCCGGCGCGGTGGTCGGGGAGAACTTCGGCGAGCGCTTCGGTTTCGCCATCGTCTCGCTGATCCTCGCGGTCCCGCTCTCGGGGATCGGTGTCGGTGCGGCCGGGTTGGGGGGCCTGATAGTGACCTGGGCGGGCATAGTCGGCGTCAACGCGGCGCACTCGTTGCGTGGCCTGTCCCGGTGGCGGCGCGTCCGGAACGACGCGGAGCCGGACATCTGAGGTGTTTGCGGGGCACGTTGCGCGGGGACCGCCGCACCCCCGTTGCCGGGGGGCGGGACGACGGCGGTCCCCGCGAGGGACACGGGCCCGGGTCAGGGCCGGTCTCCGCGTCCACGGCGCATCAGGAGGTCCGGGAGCCGCTCCGGAGGTCCGTGACGCCGACACGACTCACGATGCCCGGCGCGTGTTAAGCGCGTGCTGCCACCACATGTCGCGCTCGTACCGATCGCGCGAAGCCCCGTTCCCTTGTGGCTACTTGCCTTCCTTGGCGAGGAAGGCGAGCAGGTCCTGACGGCTCACCACACCGGTCGGCTTGCCCTCGACCAGCACGATCGCCGCGTCGGCCGAGCCCAGTACGGACATGAGGTCGGCGACCGGCTCACCCGAGCCGACCTGGGGCAGCGGCGGGCTCATGTGCTTGTCGAGCGGGTCGTCGAGGGAGGCGCGCTTGGTGAACAGGGCGTCCAGCAGCTCGCGTTCGACGACCGAGCCGACGACCTCGGCGGCCATGACGTCGGGGTGGCCGGCGCCCGGCTTGACGATCGGCATCTGCGAGACGCCGTACTCGCGCAGGACCTCGATGGCTTCGCCGACCGTCTCCTCGGGGTGCATGTGGACGAGCTTGGGGATGTCACCCTCCTTGTGGCGGAGGACGTCACCCACTCCGGCGGACGGGCCGGCCTCCTCCAGGAAGCCGTAGTCGGCCATCCACTCGTCGTTGAAGATCTTCGACAGGTAGCCCTTGCCGCTGTCGGGAAGGAGGACGACCACGACGTCGTCGGGGCCGAGGCCCTCGGCGACCCGCAGCGCCGCGACGACGGCCATGCCGCAGGAGCCGCCGACGAGGAGACCCTCCTCCTTGGCCAGGCGGCGGGTCATCTGGAACGAGTCCTTGTCCGACACGGCGACGATCTCGTCGGTGACGGTCCGGTCGTAGGCGGTGGGCCAGAAGTCCTCGCCGACGCCCTCGACGAGGTAGGGGCGGCCCGAGCCGCCGGAGTAGACGGAGCCCTCGGGGTCGGCGCCGACGACGCGGACCTTGCCGCCGCTGACCTCCTTCAGGTAGCGGCCGGTGCCGGTGATGGTGCCTCCGGTGCCGACGCCCGCGACGAAGTGGGTGATCTTCCCGTCGGTCTGGTCCCACAGCTCGGGACCGGTGGTCTCGTAGTGCGACCGGGGGTTGTTCGGGTTGGAGTACTGGTCCGGCTTCCAGGCGCCCGGCGTCTCACGGACGAGGCGGTCGGAGACGTTGTAGTAGGAGTCGGGGTGCTCCGGGTCCACGGCCGTGGGGCAGACGACGACCTCGGCGCCGTACGCCCGCAGCACGTTGATCTTGTCGGTCGAGACCTTGTCGGGGCAGACGAAGACGCACTTGTAGCCCTTCTGCTGGGCCACGATGGCGAGGCCGACGCCCGTGTTGCCGGACGTGGGCTCGACGATCGTGCCGCCGGGCTTCAGGGCGCCGCTCTCCTCGGCCGCCTCGATCATGCGCAGGGCGATACGGTCCTTGACCGAACCGCCGGGATTGAAGTACTCGACCTTGGCCAGGACGGTGGCCTGCAGGCCATCGGTCACACTGTTGAGCTTCACCAGCGGGGTATTGCCGACGAGGCTGATCATCGAGTCGTGGTATTGCACCGTAGTCTCCGGGGTCTCCGTAATGGTCCCGCCAGCGTATGCGTAGTCGGAGTCGAGTTCGGGGCAGTTAGCTCTTGTACCCGATCGAGGAGGTGGCCGTCCCGATGTCGAGGGCGAGGGTGGCACGGCGGATCGCCGCCGGCGCGGCGTACGGGGGTGGCGGCATCGGCCTGCTGGGGGCGGCGGCGGTCGGGGTGCTGCTGGCCGAGGTACGGCTGGCGAAACGCTCGGTGGGCGGTGGCGTGGCACCGCTGCCGCCGGCGGCCGACGGGCTGTACGGCCGGGGGTACGACGGCGGCGCGGAGCCCCTCCGACTGGCCCTTCTGGGTGATTCGACGGCGGCGGGCCAGGGCGTGCGGCGGGCGGGCCAGACACCGGGGGCGCTGCTCGCCTCCGGGCTGGCGGCGGTCGCGGAAAGCCCCGTGGAGCTGCGGAACGTCGCGCTGCCCGGCGCCCGGTCGGACGACCTGGAGCGGCAGGTCACGCTGCTGCTGGCCCATCCGGGGCGGGTCCCCGACGTGTGCGTGATCATGATCGGCGCGAATGACGTGACGCACCGGATGTCGGCGACGCAGTCGGTGCGGTACCTGGCGACGGCCGTGCGCCGCCTCCGTACGGCGGGTGCGGAGGTGGTGGTCGGCACGTGCCCGGACCTGGGCACGATCGAGCCGGTCTACCAGCCGCTGCGGTGGCTGGCGCGCCGGGTGTCGCGGCAGCTGGCCGCCGCCCAGACGATCGTGGTCGTCGAGCAGGGCGGGCGCACGGTGTCGCTGGGCGACCTCCTGGGGCCGGAGTTCGCGGCGAACCCCCGGGAGATGTTCGGCGCCGACAACTACCACCCGTCGGCGGAGGGGTACGCCACGGCGGCGATGGCGATGCTCCCGACGCTGTGCGCGGTGCTGGACGTGTGGCCGGAGGAGGAGCGGCTGGAGGCGGACCGCCGGGAGGGGATGCTGCCGGTCGCCAAGGCCGCGGCCGAGGCGGTGGAGGAGGCCGGTACGGAGGTCACGGGCGCCCGCGCCCCATGGGCCCTGCTCAAGCACCGCCGCCGGCGGCGCCTGCCCTCCGTCCAGGACCCCGCGCCTCTGCCGGACGCCCACCCCTGACGGGCCCGCCCCACCCCCCGGGGCGGGCACACCCCGGGGGGTGGGCACCCGGCGGCACACCCCGGGGGGTGGGCACCCGGCGGGGCGCGGCACCGGGGCGCGGCGCCGCATGCCGGTGCCCCCGGAGCGGGTGGCGCGGATCCCGGAGGCGGGCGGCGCGGATCCCGAACGCTGGCGGCACCGGATCCCGGCGGCGGGCTTCGGGCTTCGGGGCTCCGGGGCTTCGGGGGGTGAAATGTCCGTAACCGGGAAGGAACCGGGTGCGGGCGAGGGCCCGAAGGCTGAGCGAGCGCTTAGAAATGCGGTCCGCATCACACGTCCGCCCCGATGACCTACGCGGTACGTACGGGTAACTTCCCTCTCAGTCCTGCCCCTCGCCCCTCTGGAGCCGTGATGCCCGAAGCCGTGATCGTCTCAGCCGCCCGCTCCCCGATCGGCCGGGCCTTCAAGGGCTCGCTGAAGGACCTGCGGCCGGACGACCTGACCGCCACGATCATCCAGGCCGCGCTCGCCAAGGTGCCCGAGCTCGACCCGCGTGACATCGACGACCTGATGCTCGGCTGCGGCCTGCCCGGCGGCGAGCAGGGGCACAACCTGGGCCGTATCGTCGCCGTGCAGATGGGCATGGACCACCTGCCCGGCTGCACCGTCACCCGGTACTGCTCCTCGTCGCTCCAGACCTCCCGCATGGCGCTGCACGCCATCAAGGCGGGCGAGGGCGACGTCTTCATCTCCGCCGGTGTCGAGATGGTCTCCCGCTCCGTGAAGGGCACCAGCGACGGCCTGCCCGACACCCACAACCCGCTCTTCGCCGAGGCGGAGGCCCGCACCGCCGCCCGTGCCGAGCAGGAGGGCACGGACTGGCACGACCCGCGCGAGGACGGGCAGATCCCCGACGCGTACATCGCGATGGGCCAGACCGCCGAGAACCTGGCGCGCCTCAAGGGCGTCACCCGCCAGGACATGGACGAGTTCGGCGTCCGGTCGCAGAACCTCGCCGAGGAAGCCATCAAGAACGGCTTCTGGGAGCGGGAGATCACCCCGGTCACCACGCCCGACGGCACCGTCGTCTCCAAGGACGACGGCCCGCGCGCCGGCGTGACGCTGGAGGGCGTGCAGGGGCTGAAGCCGGTCTTCCGCCCCGACGGCCGGGTGACCGCCGGCAACTGCTGCCCGCTCAACGACGGCGCCGCCGCGCTCGTCATCATGAGCGACACCAAGGCGCGGGAGCTGGGCCTGACCCCGCTGGCGCGAATCGTCTCCACGGGCGTCTCGGGCCTGTCGCCCGAGATCATGGGCTACGGGCCGGTCGAGGCCAGCAAGCAGGCGCTGCGGCGCGCCGGGCTGACCATCGGCGACATCGACCTGGTGGAGATCAACGAGGCGTTCGCCGCCCAGGTCATCCCGTCCTACCGCGACCTGGACATCCCGCTGGAGAAGCTGAACGTCAACGGTGGCGCCATCGCCGTCGGCCACCCCTTCGGCATGACCGGCGCCCGCCTCACCGGCACCCTGATCAACGGCCTCCAGTTCCACGACAAGCAGTTCGGCCTGGAGACCATGTGCGTCGGCGGCGGCCAGGGCATGGCGATGGTCATCGAGCGCCTCAGCTAACCGCTCCGCGTCCCAGCCGTGACCGAATCTCCCCCAGGATGTGACCTATCTCCTGGGGGAGATTCGTTTGCGCAGGTCAGCCGGGAGACTGCGGAAAAACACGGGGAAAAATACCTGTCCATTTCGTGACGTAATGCACTGACAGGGGGCGCGGGCGCACGACAAGCTGATGTAGGAAGTGCGGGGGATCGATTGAAACCGGGAGTAAGTCAGTGAGCGCCATGTCTCTCGCCCTGCTGCTGACCACGGCCACTGCCACGGCCGTGGGCGCCGCTGCCCTGCACGCCGCCCACGGGCTGCGCAAGCAGGTCACCGCGCTGCGCACGGAGCTCGCCGCCGCCGGCACCGCCGAACGCGCCCCGACCGTGCCCCACGCCCGCACCACCGAGGACATACGCACGGCCGTCGCCGAGGCCCTCGCCGAGGAGCGGGAGCGCGAGCTGGCCGAGGCGCGGGCCTTCTGGGCCGCCCAGGAGGCCAGGGACGCCGGCGACGGCCCCGGCACCCTCCTCGGCGGGCTGAGCGGCCTGCCGGGCCACCCGGCCGGGCCCGGTGAGGACGGGCCGTTCTTCGTGCCCCGCCAGGCGGACTTCGCCGGCCTGGACGCGATGGACCTGGGCACCGAGTACGCGGAGTACGGCGACGGGCTCGACGGGCTCGACGCCCTCGCGGAGCTGCCCGATATGCCCGGCATCACCGACAACGCCTACCCCGAGGACTCTCCGGAGCTGGCCGCCGCCCGCCGCCGGCACCCCTCGCACCCCGACTTCGTGCCGGTCCAGACACCCGTCGTCACCGACCACGAGCGCACCGTGGCCCGCCTGGAGGAGCTCGCCGACGCCCGTACGGCGCTCACCGACGTACGGCCCGGTCCCCTCGGCACGCTGGACGTGTACGTCTTCGCCGACGGCACGACCCTGTGCATGACGCCCGGCCACCGGGAGACCGCCGAGCGCCTCGCGGAAGCGCTGCGCTGCGGCCGGACGCCCGTCCTGCTGGGCGGCTCGGGGGTCTCCGGCGCGTACGCCCTGACGTTCTCGTGCGGCGGCGACACCGAGGCCGAGAACGTCTACGTCCTGGCCGATCGCGTCATAGCGTCGCTGTAGCCGCCGTACGCCGCACCGCCGCCACGGCCTCGTCCAGCTCCCGCTGAAGCGGCGAGCCGGCCGGGGCCGTTCGCAGGACCTCCGCCATGTCGTTGCCGGCCACCTGGAGCTGGTCGGCGACCGAGAACACCCCGGCGTCCGGCATGGTCCGCGGCGGTGCGTCCGGCGCCTCCAGCCGCTGGGCCCGCACCGCCAGATCCCTGGCCAGGGCCAGCCCCTCGGCCGCCGCGCCCCGTTGCAGCCGGCTCTGCGGCGCGGCCCTCAGCCGGTCGGCGAGGCGGGCGACGGCGGCGGTCAGTTCTGTCGTATCGAGCACCCCGCGACCCTATGCGCCGCGGCAGGACTGTTGCCAACGGGCGAACGCTCAGGCACGGTGACGTGAAGGAGCACACGCGCGTAGCGTCCGGAGGCGCCGATGTCCCAAGTCTTCTCCGAAGAGACCCATCGAAATCTGCTCTCCCGCATTCCCCACTGCACGGGCCGGCAAGTGTCCGAATGGCTTCGCACCGTCGAGGAAGGCCCCTCCCTCCTCCGCTTCGAGGAGAAGGTCAGCTGGCTCCGGGGCGAGCACGACCTCAGTTACGGGCACGCCAAGGCGATCATCCACGAGTACGACCTGCGGCGGGCGGCCCGCAAGCTGCTCTGACGGATCGGCCGACCATGCCGAAGGGCCCGCCCGGCGGTCGCCGGACGGGCCCTTCGTACGTTCACGGCCGTGGACTCACCGGCCGGACGGTGGCGGTCAGTCGTTGCCCTGCAGGATCGACAGCAGCCGCAGGAACTCCAGGTAGATCCACACCAGCGTCAGGGTGAGGCCGAAGGCCGCCAGCCACGACTCCTCGCGCGGAGCGCCGTACGCGATGCCGTCCTCGACCTGCTTGAAGTCCAGGGCCAGGAAGCACGCGCCGAGGATGATGCCGATGACACCGAACAGGATGCCGAGGCCGCCGCTGCGGAAGCCGAGGCCGTCACCGCCGCCGAACACGGCGAACAGCAGGTTCACCGCCATCAGCAGGATGAATCCCAGCGCGGCCGCCATCACGAAGCCGTAGAAGCGGCGGGTGACGCGGATCCAGCGCATCTTGTAGGCGATCAGCACGCCGGCGAAGACCGCCATGGTGCCCAGCACCGCCTGCGGGACGACGCCGGGAGAGACGTACGTCGAGACGGCGTTGGAGATCACGCCCAGGAAGACGCCCTCGAACGCCGCGTACAGCAGGATCAGCGCCGGGGACGCCTTGCGCTTGAAGGCCTGGATCATGGCGAAGACGAAGGCCACGAGGGCCGCGCCGATCCCGATGCCGTACGACGTGTTGATGTTCTCCGGGTCGACCGGCATCAGGAACCAGGCGAGCGTGGCGGTGACGAAGACCGTACCGAGCGTCATCGCGGTGCGGGACACCACGTCGTCGATGGTCATCGCACCGGCGCGCGCCGGGGCCTGCGTGGGCGCACCGAGCTGTGCGTCCTGCGCGTACGGGTTGGTCGCGTACGGGTTCGTCGCGTACGGGCTGGTTCCAGCGGCGGGGCCCCCGGCCTGCGGCTGCTGCGCGTTGAAGCCCGCATAGCCGTTGTCGCGGCTGAACCCCCGTCGCGAGAAGACCGGGTTGCTGCTCCTCATCTCACTCCTCCATGGCCGCCGTGCGCGGCCTTGGGACAAGAGTAATGGGCGAGCAAAAGAAACACCCTAGTGCTCGGGGAGGATCTTTCTCTCCTGTCACACTGGTCCGTGGCTGAATCCTGCCGGTCGTCCGGTTTTTTGTGGGACCGCTCCCGGGATGGAGGTCGGGAGTGCCCGGAACCGGACTCGAACCGGTACGGCCCGAAGGCCAGCGAGGTTTAAGCTCGCCGTGTCTGCATTCCACCATCCGGGCGTTACCCCGCGGCTCCGCGTTGGCACACGAGCCTATCGGGGCGCATCCCCCGAACAGTGGAACGGTGTCCCGATGTTGTCTTATTTTATTGACGTCTGAGCGTGCGTCAGTGCTGGTGAGCGGCGTACCCCAGCCGACTGCCGGGGATCGCGGCCGCAAAAACGTACGCAAAGGAATGACGGAAAGTCGCCGCCTCGTGTCACCCGGTCGGTGAACCGGGGGCGCGTGTCAGGGGTCCCGTCATACCTCAGGAGGAGCCTCGGACTCCCCGGTCCGACTCCAGGCGGCCCCGGGAACGGGTACGCGGACGGACGCCCGGCGGGGTGGCGGGCCATGACGATGGAGGGGTCCTCGAAGAACAGTCCTCGACAGGAGCCCCCTCGTGACCACCACCTCCACCGCTTACCGCGCCACCGCGGTAGCCGCCCGCGCCACGGATCTGTCCAAGGTCTACGGACAGGGCGAGACCCAGGTGGTCGCCCTGGACCGGGTCACGGTGGACTTCCACCAGGGCGAGTTCACCGCGATCATGGGTCCCTCGGGTTCCGGCAAGTCGACGCTGATGCACTGCGTGGCCGGGCTCGACACCTTCAGCAGCGGTTCCGTCCGCATCGGTGACACCGAACTGGGCTCCCTCAAGGACAAGCAGCTCACACAGCTGCGCCGGGACAAGATCGGCTTCATATTCCAGGCGTTCAACCTGCTGCCCACGCTGACCGCCCAGGAGAACATCACGCTCCCCATGGACATCGCGGGCCGCAAGCCCGACAAGGACTGGTTGCGCAAGGTCATCGACATGGTGGGCCTGTCCGGCCGGCTGAGCCACCGGCCCGCGCAGCTCTCCGGCGGCCAGCAGCAGCGCGTCGCCGTGGCCCGCGCGCTGGCCTCCCGCCCGGAGATCATCTTCGGTGACGAGCCGACCGGGAACCTCGACTCCCGCTCCGGCGCCGAGGTGCTGGGCTTCCTGCGCAATTCGGTACGCGAACTGGGGCAGACCGTCGTGATGGTCACCCACGACCCGGTGGCCGCCTCCTACGCCGACCGTGTGGTCTTCCTCGCGGACGGCCGGATCGTGGACGAGATGCTGCGCCCGACCGCCGACGGCGTGCTCGACCGCATGAAGGAGTTCGACGCCAAGGGCCGCACGAGCTGACGCCCCGCCGGGGCGGCCGCCCCGCACCGACGACTCCCCGGTTCTCCGCCGGTCCCTCTTCACCCCAGGACTCACACCTCATGTTCCGTACCGCCTTGCGCAATGTGCTCGCGCACAAGGCCAGGCTGCTGATGACCGTGCTCGCCGTCATGCTCGGCGTGGCGTTCGTCTCCGGCACCCTGGTCTTCACCGACACCCTGTCCAACGCCTTCCGCAACCAGTCCGCCAAGAGCTACGACGACGTCGCCGTCGCCGTCACCTCGTACGCCGACACGGACGACGCCAAGCAGGAGCCCGGCCTCTCCCAGCAGACCGTCGACAAGATCAAGAAGCTCGACGGGGTCGCCTCCGTCAACGGACGGGTCGACGGTTTCGCCGGGGTCGCCGACCCCGACGGCAAGCTGATAGGCGTCGGCTGGTCCAACAAGGGCGCCAACTTCTCCCCCGGCGCGGACGGCAAGGACGACGCGTACACCTTCACCGAGGGCTCCGGCCCGGTGGAGGACGACCAGATCGCGCTGGACAAGGACACCGCGGCCAAGGGCGAGTACCGGGTCGGCGACCGCGTACGGGTCGCCACGAACGGGCCGGTCAAGGAGTACACGCTCGCCGGTGTCTTCACCACCGACGACGGCGCCGTGAACGCGGGCGGCAGCCTGGTCCTCTTCGACACCTCAGTCGCCCAGCGGCTGTACCTGAAGCCGGGCTACTACACGAACCTGACCGTCACCGCCGCCCCCGGCGCCGACGACGCGAGGATCCTCGACGCGGTCGAGCCGCTGGTCCCGGAGAACGCCGAGGCCAAGACGGGCGCCGCGCTCGCCGCGGAGGAGGCGGAGATGATCGAGCGGGATCTGAGCGGTCTCAACCAGATGCTGCTGGGCTTCGCCGGCATCGCGCTCTTCGTCGGTGTCTTCCTGATCTCCAACACCTTCACCATGCTGGTCGCCCAGCGCACCAAGGAACTCGCGCTGATGCGCGCCGTCGGCGCCTCCCGCAAGCAGATCACCCGCTCGGTGCTCGCCGAGGCCGGGGTCGTCGGCCTGGTGGCCTCCGTGGTCGGTCTCGCCCTCGGCATCGGCCTGGCGGCCGGGCTGCGCTCCGGGATGGCCGCGTTCGGCATGAAGGTCCCCGCCGGACCGCTCGTCATCGGTACGACCCCGGTGCTCGCCGCCCTGGGCGTCGGCGTGCTGATCACCATGCTCGCCGCCTGGCTGCCCGGCCGCCGGGCCGCGAAGATCCCGCCGGTCGCCGCCATGAGCAGCGTCCACGCGATCGCGACGACCAAGTCGCTGGTCGTACGGAACTCCATCGGCGGCTTCATCACCGCCGTGGGCGCCGCGCTGATCGTGGCGGGTGCCGCGGCCGGTTCCGACGGCCGGTGGACCATCGCCGGTGGCGCGTTCCTGGCGCTGGTCGGCGTGATCGTGCTGATCCCGCTGCTGTCCCGCCCGGTCATCGCCCTCGTACGGCCGCTGATGGTCAGGTTCTTCGGGGTATCGGGCAAGCTGGCGAGCCAGAACGCCGTCCGCAACCCGCGCCGTACCGGTGCCACCGCCTCCGCGCTGGCCATCGGCCTGACGCTGGTGACCGGTCTGTCGGTGCTGGGCGTGACGGTCGGCACGGCGCTGGACAAGATGACCACGGACCAGATCAAGGCCGACTACATGGTCGTCATGGCCGGCGGCGGCGACCTCGACAAGTCCGCGCTCACCGCGCTGGAGAAGACCCCGGGCGCCACGGCCGTGTCGCCGCAGCAGGCCGCGTACTTCGACATCGAGGACCAGTGGGTCTCCGCCTCGGCCATCACGCCGGGCGACGTCGAGCGGGTGCTGAACGTCGAGGTGGTGGACGGTTCGCTGGCCTCGCTCGGTCAGGGGCGGATGGCGGTCGCCGAGAAGACGGCCACCAAGCAGGGCTGGAAGGTCGGCGACACGCTGCCGGTCACCTTCTCCGACAAGAAGAAGGGCGAGCTGACCGTCGGCGCGGTCTACAAGGACAGCGAGTTCCTCTCGCCGGTCCTGGTGGACACCAAGGTCGTCGCCCCGCACGAGCTGAAGCCGTACATCCGGCAGATCTTTGTGAAGATGGACGGCGGCCAGACCGCGGCGAACGAGAAGGCGCTGGTCAGCGCCCTGGGTGAGAACCCGGCGATCAACGTGATGGACAAGCAGGACATCCGCGACGAGTTCGGCGGCATGATCAACATGATGCTGAACATCATGTACGGCCTGCTGGCGATGGCCCTGCTCATCGCGGTACTCGGTGTCGTCAACACGCTGGCCATGTCGGTCTTCGAGCGGCAGCAGGAGATCGGCATGCTGCGGGCGATCGGCCTGGACCGGCGCCGGGTGAAGCGGATGGTGCGGCTGGAGGCCGTGGTCATCTCGGTCTTCGGCGCGGTGGTCGGCATCGGCCTCGGCTCGTTCCTGGGCTGGGCGATCGGCCAGACCATCAAGTCGAGCCTGCCGGGCTACGCGCTGGTGATCCCCTGGGACCGGATCGGCCTCTTCCTGGCCCTGGCGGCTCTGGTGGGCGTCCTGGCCGCGATGTGGCCGGCGCGCACCGCGGCGAGGCTGAACATGCTGAACGCCATCAAGGCCGAGTAGCCCCCGCGAGGAGGGGCAGGGCCGGGCTCCCGTTCGCGGGGCCCGGCCCTCGGCGTGTCAGCGGTCGGGGCGCTCGGTCCACTCCCTCGGCCGCAGCGGCAGGCCGGAGAAGCCGCCGCCCGGTGTCCGCACGGCGAGGATCTGGTTGACACCGATACGGTTGCGTTCGAAGGACACGGCGGAGGCGGCCATGTAGAGGCGCCACACCCGGGCCCGGCCCGGGGAGGTGAGCCGCTCGGCCTCGGCCCGGCCGGCCTCCAGGTTGGCCACCCACTGCCGCAGGGTGAGGGCGTAGTGCTCGCGGAGGGCCTCGACGTCGCGCACCTCGAACCCGGCCTCCTCCAGGGCGGTGGTGGTCCGGCCGACGGGCGCGAGCTCACCGTCGGGGAAGACGTACCGGTCGATGAAGTCGTCGACGCGGTACGCGGCCTCGTTCTTCTCGGGGCGGCGGGAGATCTGGTGGTTCAGCAGCCGCCCGCCCGGCCTGAGCAGGGCGTACAGGTCGGCGGCGTACTCGCGGTAGCGGACCTGGCCGACGTGCTCGGCCATCCCGATGGACGAAATCGCGTCGTACGGCCCGTCCCTGACGTCTCGGTAGTCCTGGACGCGGATCTCCACCCGTTCGGTCAGGCCCTCGTCGGCGACGCGCTTGCGGGCGTAGGCGGCCTGCTCGGTGGAGAGGGTGACGCCGACGACGCGGGCGCCGTACTCGCGGGCGGCGTGGATGGCCATGGCGCCCCAGCCGCAGCCCACGTCGAGCAGCCGGTCGCCCTCCCCGAGGGCCAGTTTCCGGCAGATGAGGTCGAGCTTGGCGGCCTGCGCCTCCTCGAGGGTGCCGTCCTGCGACCAGTAGGCGCACGAGTAGACCATGGACGGCCCGAGGAGCAGCGCGTAGAAGTCGTTGCCGACGTCGTAGTGGTGGCTGATGGCCTCCTTGTCGCGCCGCTTGGTGTGCAGCGGACCGGTGCGGCGTCTGACCTCCTCGGCGGGCGGCCGGGGCGGCGGGAAGGGGCCGGTGAGCCGGATCAGGGCGCGGGCGGCGGCCCGGAGCCGGGGGTCGCGTACGGCCCGGGCGAAGCGCACGGCGCGGCCGGTGGGCCCGGCGCCGCGGCCGCGCGCCCAGGCGAGGCCGGTGAGCAGGTCGAGGGCCTCGTACAGGTCGCCCTCCACGTCGAGCTCCCCGGCGACCCAGGCCCGCGCGAGCCCCAGTTCCCCCGGCTTCCACAACAGCCGCCGCAGCGCCCTGCGGCCGCGTACGACGAGGACGGGCGCACCCGGCGGCCCCGTCTCGCTGCCGTCCCAGGCGCGGATCGCGACCGGGAGCGGAACGCCCAGCAGATCCTCGGCGAGCGCGGTGAGCCGCGACGCGGCGTCGGCCATGGTGCACACCTCCGTGATGAGGAGACCCGGAATGCTCAGCACCACGAAAACATCCCGGGCGCCGGGACACAGTCCCGCGACGGAGCGATGCCACGGCGAAAGGCGAGCCGTTCACCCGCTTCGCGCCCTCTGACGCCCCCTCAGCCCGCCGGAGCCGCCCGGCGCCGCGCCCGCCCGGGCCCGGGTCGGCGTCCCCGCGCCCGCCCGGGCCCGGGTACGCGGAAGGGGCCGCCCGCACCACGGATGGCGGGCGGCCCCTCTCGACGCGGAGGTGCCCAGGAAGTGCCGGGGTCAGGAAGCCTTGGCCTTCTCCGGCTTGGACGTCGACGCGGGCGCGGCCGGGGCCGGCTTCGCGGCCTCGTAGAACTCCTCACGCGGCGACTCGATGGCGCCGAGCGAGACGACCTCGCGCTTGAGGAACATCGCGAGCGTCCAGTCCGCGAAGACGCGGATCTTGCGGTTCCAGGTCGGCATCGCCATGCCGTGGTAGCCGCGGTGCATGTACCAGGCGAGACGGCCCTTGAGCTTGATCTTCACCTTGCCCATGACGATCATCGCGACGCCCTTGTGCAGGCCGAGACCGGCGACCGCGCCCTTGTTGGCGTGGCTGTACTCCTTCTGCGGGAAGCCCCGCATGCCGGAGATCACGTTGTCGCCGAGGACCTTGGCCTGACGCAGCGCGTGCTGGGCGTTAGGCGGGCACCAGGCGTTGGGGTTGCCGGCCTTGCGGCCGACCAGGTCCGGGACCTGGGCGTTGTCGCCGGCGGCCCAGATGTAGTCGGTGCCGGTGACCTGGAGGGTGGCGGCGCAGTCCACGTGGCCGCGGGGGCCCAGCGGGAGGCCGAAGCGGGCGAGCGCCGGGTTCGGCTTGACGCCGGCGGTCCAGACGATGGTGTTGGAGTCGACCTCGAGGCCGTTCTTGAGCACCACGTGGCCGTCGACGCAGGAGTCCATGGACGTCGAGAGGTAGACCTCGACCCCGCGGCCCTCCAGGTGCTCCTTGCCGTACGTGCCGAGCTTGGGCCCGACCTCGGGAAGGATCTTGTCCGCGGCGTCCACCAGGATGAAGCGCATGTCCTCGCGCTTCACGTTCTTGTAGTACTTGGCGGCGTCCCGGGCCAGGTCCTCGACCTCGCCGATGGTCTCCGCGCCGGCGAAGCCGCCGCCCACGAAGACGAAGGTCAGCGCCTTGCGGCGGACCTCCTCATCCGTCGTCGAGTCGGCCTTGTCGAGCTGCTCGAGGACGTGGTTGCGCAGGCCGATGGCCTCCTCGATGCCCTTCATGCCGATGCCCTGCTCGGCGAGGCCGGGGATCGGGAAGGTGCGGGAGACCGCGCCCATCGCGATGACCAGGTAGTCGAAGGGCAGCTCGTACGACTCGCCGACGAGCGGCGCGATCGTGGCGACCTTCCGGTCCTGGTCGATGGTGGTGACCCGGCCGGTGAGTACCTCGGCCTTGGGCAGCACGCGTCGCAGCGGGACGACGACGTGCCGCGGCGAGATGCTGCCGGCGGCGGCTTCGGGCAGGAAGGGCTGGTAGGTCATGTACGACCGGGGGTCGACGACCGTGACGGTCGCCTCGCCGTAGCGCATCTTCTTGAGAATGCGCCGAGCTGCGTACAGGCCTACGTACCCACCGCCTACTACGAGGATCCTGGGACGCTCCGTGGTGCTCATGCCATCGAGTATCCACCCGGTCGAGGGGGGTCGCTCGTGCGCCCCTTCACAAGCCCCTGGGGCACCTCTGCTACACTGCGCGGCCCACGTGACCGAGGTCATGGCGCCCGAGGGGAACCGCGGTGTAACGGAAGACGTTGTTCACCCCCGTTGAACTGGGACGGCGAGCACCTTTTAACCGTGGACCACCACCGGAGTTCACACCTGCGAAACATCGGCGAGGGTGGCTTCCCGGCCTGCGAAAGGGCCCCGAGCGGGGCTCCGGAGGCCGTGGAGCGGCTCCATGACCCCCGTCAGGGCCCTTTTCCTTGTGAAGAACTTCACGAACTTTTCCGCGACGCTGTCCGCCGGTGCCGCGAAGGGCCCGCGATCAGACGAGCGACAGGGCGATTCCGTCCAGAATGTCGTGCTCGGAGACGACCACCTCGCGGGCCCCCACCCGGTCCATCACGGCCAGCAGGACCAGCGCTCCGGAGGCGATGACGTCCACCCGGCCCGGATGCATCACCGAGATCCGCGACCGTTCGTCGTGCGTCGCGGCCAGCAGCCGCGCCGTGACCCCGGCGACCTGCTCGTAGGAGACGCGGGAGCGGTGGATGGCCTCGGAGTCGTACTCCGTCAGCCCCAGGGCGATCGCCGCGACCGTCGTGACCGAACCGGCCAGTCCGACGAGCGTCCGGGCCTCCCGCAGCGGGACGGTCTCCTCCGCCAGGTCCAGCGCCGCCTCGATGTCGGCCCGGATCGCCGCCACCTCCGCCTCGGACGGCGGGTCGCTGCGCACATGACGCTCGGTCAGGCGTACGCAGCCGATGTCGACCGACCGGGCGGCGCGAGCGTGCGTGGCGCCGACCACGAACTCGGTGGACCCGCCACCGATGTCCACGACCAGGTACTCGCCCGGGCCGCCGCCCTTCAGCTCCTTGGTGGCCCCGGTGAAGGAGAACTCCGCCTCCTGGTCACCGCTGACGACCTCGGGCTCCACGCCCAGGACGTCCCTCACGCCCCGGACGAAGTCGTCGCGGTTCTCGGCGTCGCGCGAGGCCGAGGTGGCCACGAAGCGCAGCTTCTCGGCGCCGTACTCCTTGATGACGGCGGCGTACTCGCGGCAGGCCGCGAAGGTGCGCTCCAGCGCCTCGGGCGCCAGCCGACCGGTCCTGTCGACGCCCTGGCCGAGCCGGACGATCGTCATCCGCCGGTCCAGGTCGGTGACTTCGCCGGTCGCCGGGTCGACGTCGGCGACGAGCAGGCGGATGGAGTTCGTACCGCAGTCGACGGCGGCGACGCGGGTCATTCCCCGGCCTCCTCGGGGGCGCCCGAAGCGACGCAGGGGCCCTTGGCCCACCACTCCGGCAGCATCGCGATGGCCTCGTCGCCCAGCGGGTTCACGCCCGGCCCGGCGGCCAGCGAGTGGCCGACGAGCACGTGCAGGCACTTCACGCGGTCCGGCATGCCACCGGCGCTCGGGAAGCCTTCGAGCACCTCGATGGCGTCGCGGCGCGCGATGTAGTCCTCGTGCGCGGCGCGGTAGGCGGCGGCGAGCTCCGGGTCGGACTGGAGCCGCTCGGTCATCTCCTTCATGACGCCGTTCGCCTCCAGCGTGCCGATCGCGGAGGCCGCGCGCGGGCAGGTGAGGTAGTACGTCGTCGGGAAGGGCGTGCCGTCCGGGAGCCTGGGCGCGGTCTCCACCACGTCCGGGTTGCCGCACGGGCAGCGGTGCGCGATGGCGCGCAGGCCGCGCGGCGGGCGGCCGAGCTGTTCCTTGAAGGCCGCGACGTCCGCCTCGGTGGGCTCGGTGCGTTCGGTCTGCGGAGGGGGCGTTTCCATGCCTGCCTTGAGTTCTACTTGCGGTCGGTGCGGTCGGCGGTGTCCACGCCGTCCCAGAGGTTGGAGTACCAGGGGCGGTCGGCCGCGCCCTGGTCGGTGCGGCGCTCGCGCACCGCGTCGGGGTCGATGACCGTGTAGCCGGTCTCCCCCGGGAGTACGTAGTGCAGATGCTCGCGCGCGAGACGCCTGATGTACGCGTCGTCCTGGAGTCGCGCCTTCTCGTCGCGCAGCTGTTCGACGCGCTCGCCCGCCTCCGCCGCCAGCCGCTGCTGCTCGGCGATCTCGGCGCGCTGGGACACCCATTGGCGCATCGGGTAGGCCAGGGCGACCACCAGTGAGCAGACGACCAGCGCGAGGAACGCCGCCCGGCCGGTGAGCCGGGAGCGGCGGTCCTGCCTGCGGGTCTGGGAGCGGTAGACACGGGCGGCGGTCTGCTCGCCGAGCAGTCGCAGTCTGGTCGCGGTGGAGAACCGGTCCCGGGCCATGTGTCTTACCCGCCTCCCCTTGCCCGTCACGTACGTACGTCCCCGGACACGGTACGGGACCGCGGCCGGGGACGTACGTAACCGGGCTAGGGGACGATCAGCCCTTGAAGCGCGGGAAGGCCGAGCGGCCCGCGTAGACGGCGGCGTCGTCGAGGATCTCCTCGATGCGCAGCAGCTGGTTGTACTTGGCGACACGCTCGGAGCGGGCCGGGGCACCGGTCTTGATCTGGCCGCAGTTGGTGGCGACGGCCAGGTCGGCGATGGTGACGTCCTCGGTCTCACCGGAGCGGTGCGACATCATGCACTTGAAGCCGCTGCGCTGGGCCAGCTCCACGGCGTCGAGGGCCTCGGTCAGCGAACCGATCTGGTTGACCTTGACCAGCAGGGCGTTGGCGCTGTTCTCCTCGATGCCGCGCGCCAGGCGCTCCGGGTTGGTGACGAACAGGTCGTCACCGACCAGCTGCACCTTGGAGCCCAGCTTCTCGGTGATGGTCTTCCAGCCGTCCCAGTCGTCCTCGAACAGCGGGTCCTCGATGGAGACCAGCGGGTAGGCCTCGACCAGCTCCGCGTAGTAGTCCGTCATCTCGGCGGCGGTGCGGGACTTGCCCTCGAACTCGTAGACGCCGTCCTTGTAGAACTCGGACGCGGCGACGTCGAGCGCCAGGGCGATGTCCCTGCCCGGGGTGTAACCGGCCTGCTTGATGGCCTCGAAGATGAGGTCGAGGGCGGCGCGGTTGGACTCCAGGTTCGGCGCGAAGCCGCCCTCGTCGCCCAGACCCGTGGAGAGGCCCTTCTCCTTCAGGACCTTCTTCAGGGTGTGGTAGACCTCGACGCCCCAGCGCAGTGCCTCGGAGAAGGACTCCGCCCCGATGGGGGCGATCATGAACTCCTGGATGTCCACGTTGGAGTCGGCGTGCGAGCCGCCGTTGAGGATGTTCATCATCGGAACGGGCAGCAGGTGCGCGTTCGGGCCGCCCAGGTAGCGGAACAGCGGCAGGTCGGACGCCTCGGAGGCGGCGTGCGCGACGGCGAGGGAGACGCCGAGGATGGCGTTGGCGCCGAGCGACGACTTGTCCGGGGTGGCGTCCAGGTCGGACATCGCCTGGTCGATCAGCCGCTGCTCGGTGGCGTCGTAGCCGACGAGCTCCGGGCCGATCTGCTCGATGACGGCGAGGACGGCCTTCTCGACACCCTTGCCGAGGTAGCGGTCCTTGTCACCGTCGCGGAGCTCGAGGGCCTCGAACGCTCCGGTGGAGGCACCGGACGGGACGGCAGCACGGCCGGTGCTGCCGTCGTCGAGGCCGACCTCGACCTCGACCGTGGGGTTGCCTCGGGAGTCCAGGATTTCCCGGGCTACGACGACGTCGATGGACGGCACGAGCATCTCCTTCTGGGATGTGACGCAAAATGTGACGCATGCGGTGCAGGGTCTCTTCGGCCTTGCGGCAAGAGCCTAACCGGCCGGGGGGCCCGAGCCGGCCGTCGCCCGCCTCCTGGGACGAAAAAGGGCTCACAGAGCTGCATTGCGGGCAAAACGCCACGTAACCTACCGGTCGGTAGTCGCGATGTGCGGAGGGCCGCTCAGGAGCGCGGACCGGGACCCGGCCCCGGAACCGGAAAACCCCGGTCCGGCGCGCACGGCGCCGGACCGGGGCGGTCCGTGGGTCAGCTCAGGTGGAGCTGCTGGCCCGGGTAGATCAGGTCGGCGTCGTCGACGATGTCCTTGTTCAGCTGGAAGAGCTTCTCCCAGCCGCCGGTGACGTTCTTCTCGGCGGCGATGGTGCTGAGGGTGTCGCCGGCCTTCACCTTGTACTCGCCGTCGCCCTTCTCGACCTTCTTGCCGGTCGGGGTGGTGACGGTCTTCTTGGACTCGGCCTTCGGCGCGGCCTGGGGCTCCGGCGCGGCCTGAGCCTTCGGCGCGGTGCGCTGCTCGCTGCGCGTGGCGGGCTGCTCGGCCTCGCGCTCCTGCCGCGGCTGGGCCTGCTCGCCGCCGCCACCGCCGTAGGAGGCGTTGGACAGGCCGACGCCGCAGCTCGGCCACGCGCCCTTGCCCTGGCCCGCGAGGACCTTCTCGGCTATCTCGATCTGCTGCGACTTGGAGGCCTGGTCGGCGGTCGAGGCGTACGCGGTGCCGCCGTACGCGGCCCAGGTGGAGGCCGAGAACTGCAGGCCGCCGTAGTAGCCGTTGCCGGTGTTGATGGACCAGTTGCCGCCGGACTCGCACTGGGCGACCTTGTCCCACTCGGCGGCGGTGGCGGCCGATGCGGTCGTGGCGCCCATCAGCGGGGCGGCGACGGCGGCACCGGTGATACCGGCGAACGCGACGAACCGGGCGGCCTTGGAGGGGCGACGGTGCTTGGACTTGCCGGAGAACAGCATGGGACATCTCCTCACCGACGCCTACGAGGTGAGCTGTCGGGTTCGGGCGAGTGAGTGGCCCGGCCGCGCGGCACAGTGGTGCGCTCGGCTTCACCCCAAGCCGGTTCCGTGCCATGTCTCCATGGCCGGGCCCGGCACTTACCTTGGGTCCCCCGCTCCTGCCTTCGGCGCGTGACGCGACGACTGTTCCCGTCGACCGGCGGCAGGATTCGGCGTTCCGGTCGATGGGGCCCGCGGTGGCGAGCAGTCACGACCGTAGACACAGAGCTTCCCGAAGTTCAAAGACGGACATCGGGGGCCAATCCGCCCTTATGCGCCCGCCCTTGACGGGCGTTTACGCAGGTGAAGGGCGGATTGTGCGATTCGGACGGACCTGCCGCGCCAACCGGGGCGAAGAGATTCATGTCTCACTTACACAGAAGCGGACATACAGGCTCATTCCTGGGGCTGATCCGCCGTCAGTTCAAGGCTCTGGCCAGGGAGGATCAGGTCCGGGTCGGTCCCGACGGTGGCCCGGTTGGCCTCGTAGAGGGCCGACCAGCCGCCGGGGACCTGGTACTCGTCCGCGATGACCGAGAGGTTGTCGCCGGGCCGGACCGTGTACGCGCCCGGCTCGACGCTCCCCGGGTCACGCGTCGCCCCGTCGCCCCGCGAGGCATGTCCGTCCTTTTCGCGGTCGGTGACCGGATTGCCGGTATCCGCCGGACCGGTGGGCTTGCGGGTGTCCTCCGCCTCGGGGGCGCCAGGGGTGACCGGCGCGGTGGGGTCGGCCGGGGCGGTGGGGTCGGCGGGGGCCACCGGATCGGTCACCGAACCCTCCTCCTTGGCGGGCTCGCCGCGGTGCTTGCCGGAGCCGGACGCGGGGCTCTGCGGCGCGCCGGGCGCCGTCGGGGCGGGCTCGGCGGGCGGCGGCGTCCCGGCCGGGCCGGCGGGGCGGGCCGGGTCGGACGCCTCCGGCGCCCCCGGGTCCTCGAGCACCTCGGCCAGGTCCGTCGCTCCGGGCGCCGCGGGCGCGGTGCCGGTGGGGTCGGCGCCGGGCGCGGAGGAGGCGCCGCCGAGACCCGCGACGGGCGCGCAGGTCTCCCAGGCCTTGACCCCCGTGGCCGCGTAGACCTTCTCGGCGACGGCCATCTGCTCCGTGCGGCTCGCGAGGTCGGGACGCGGGGCGTACGCGAGTCCTCCGTAGGACTCCCAGCTCTCCTGCGACATCTGGAGACCGCCGTAGAAGCCGTTGCCGAGGTCCGCGCTCCACAGGCCGCCGGACTCGCACTCGGCCACCCGGTCCCAGGTGGTGGCGTCGGCCGCCGTCGCGGAACCCGCGCCGAGCAGCGGGAGCGCGATGGCGGATCCGGTCACCCCTGCCGCGACGACGATGGCGGGGGCTTGACGGGGTCGTCGGTGCCGGCCGTTCCCGGAGCGCATGCGGTGCTGCCTTTCGCGTGACTGCTGAGGTGACGGTGAACGTAGCGGCATTCGAACGTCAGTCACAAGTCGATGCAGCGGAGATCACGCGAACATCACAGAAATGACGAGGCGTCAGTTCGGACCGGGGACCAAAGGGGTGAACTCGACCGGGAGCGTACGCAATCCACGCATGATGAGCCCCCCACGCCACCGCAAATCGGCAGGATCCACCGCGAGCCGGAGGTCGGGCAGCCGGGTCAGCAGCGTCCCGAGCGCGACCTGCCCCTCCAGCCGGGCGAGCGGCGCGCCGAGGCAGTAGTGGATGCCGTGTCCGTACCCCAGGTGCTGGTTGTCCCGGCGCGCCAGGTCGAGCGTGTCCGGCTCGGCGAACCGCTCCGGATCCCGGTCGGCCGCGGCCAGGACGACGAGGACGGGGTCGCCCGCGGCGATCCGCTCGCCACCGATGACGAGCGGCTCGGTCGCGAACCGCCACGTCGCCAGCTCCACCGGCCCGTCGTAGCGCAGCAGCTCCTCCACACCGGTCTCCAGCAGCCCCGGCTCGCCGGCGGCGAAGGAGGCCTGGAGACGCTCCCGCTGGTCCGGGTGGCGAAGCAGGGCGTACATCCCGTTGCCGATCAGGTTCACGGTCGTCTCGAAGCCCGCGAAGAGGAGGATGAACGCCATCGCTGCGGCCTCGTTCTCGGTGAGGTGCTCGCCGTGGTCCGAGGCCTTGATGAGTCCCGAGATCAGGTCGTCGCCCGGGTCCTCCCGCTTGCGGTGGATCAGCTCGGCGAGGTATCCGCGCATCTTCTTGACCGACCGCGCGACCCCGCCGCGCGGCCCTCCGCCGTGCCGGATCATCATCCCGGCCCAGTCGCGGAAGTCGTCCTGGTCCTCGCGGGGGACCCCGAGCATGTCGCAGATGGCGTAAATGGGAAGCGGGAAGGCGAACTCGTGGATGAGGTCCGCGCTGCCCTTCGCGGCGAAGTCGTCGATGAGCCGGTCCGTCAGCTCCTGCACCCGTGGGGCGAACTCCGCCACGCGGCGGGGCGTGAACGCCTTGGACACCAGCCGGCGCAGCCGGGTGTGGTCCGGCGGGTCGATGTTGAGCAGATGCGTCATCAGCTCGGCCTTGCGCTCACCGGGAATGCCGGTCCTGCCCTTGGCGTGCGCGGGCTCGTCGTGGTGCGCAGGGTTCTTGCTCAGCCGCTGGTCGGCCAGCGCCTGCCGGGCGTCCGCGTACCGCGTCACCAGCCACGCCTCGACCCCGCTGGGCAGCTTGGTCCGGTGCACGGGTGCGTGCTCCCGCAGCCACGCGTAGGCGGGGTACGGATCGGTCGCGAACTCCCACGTGAACAGCTCGGGCCCGGGCCCCTTGGGGCACCCCGGTCCCGCGTCGCCCTGCGCGTCGCCCTCCGGGGCGCCCGGGTGGCCAGGAGCGGCCGGGGCGCCCGGGGCGGCGTCACCGGCGGGGCTGTCCACGGGGCCGGCCGCGGGGCTGTTCGGGCCGCCCCCGGCGGCCGGGTGGCCCGGGGCGGCGGCGGTGTCGTCGGCGCCCGGCGCGGGCGGGGCGGCGGCGGGGCGGTGCGGCGGTGTGCCGGGGCGGCGGGGCTCGTCGTGCGGGGCGTTCACTCCTCGACGGTATCCGGCGCCCCGGGGCGCTCCACCGCCCGGATCGCGTCCCGGTAGGCGCGCCCCGCCGCGCGGAGGGCGGCTTCCGGGTCCACGCCCTCCGCCTCGGCCCGTACCGCCAGGGCCAGCAGCTCGTAGCCGATGCCGTCACCGGACGGAAGCGGGACGTCCAGTCCCGCGTTGCGCACCCGGCTCGCGAGCTTGGCCGCGAGCGCGAGGCCCGGCTGGCCGAGCGGGACGCCGTCGGTGACCGACGCGCGCCGCTTCTCGATCGCCTTGGTGCGCAGCCAGTGCGCCTTGACCTCCTCCGGCGTCTCGGCGCGCTCCTCCCCGAACACATGGGGGTGGCGGTGGATGAGCTTCTCGACGATCGTGCCCGCCACGTCGTCGACCGAGAACGGCTCCTCCTCGTGCTCCTCGGCGATCCGCGCGTGGAAGACGACCTGGAGCAGGACGTCCCCGAGCTCCTCGCGCAGCTCGTCGCGGTCACCGTCCTCGATGGCCTCGACGAGCTCGTACGCCTCCTCGATGCCGTACTTGGCCAGACCCTCGTGCGTCTGCCGCGACGACCAGGGGCATGCGCGGCGGATCCGGTCCATGACCTCCACGAGGTCCAGCAGCCGGGCCCCCGGCAGGTCGTACGAACCCGGCAGCAGCTCCAGGTCGGGCATCGCGACCCGGCCGGAGCCCGCCATCCGGGCCAGCCCGTCCGTCAGGGCGCCGTCACCCTCGCCGGTCGCCACCACGACGACCGTGCGGCCTCCCGCGCAGGCGTCCACCAGTTCCCGCGCGGTGGGCGCGGCGGTCTCCACGGTGACGCCCGCCTCGCGCAGGTACGGCAGCTGCGGGTGCGCGCCGTCGGCGCACAGGACCCGGTCGGCGGCGCGCAGCGTCCGCCACGCGGGCCAGGACAGCAGTCCGGGCGCGACGCGGTGGCTGGCGGTGAGCAGGACGACGCGGCCGGGGGCGTCGGCGGTACCGGGGGTGTCGGGGGTGTCGGCGTTCACCCCTCGAACCTACATCTGCCGCTGCTCGGCCGGCCGACGGAGCCAGGGCGCGCTGTACTCGCCGAGCTGGATCTTGTCGTTGTCCCAGGTGCCGTACCGGGGGTTCACGTCGATGTCGAGTTCCTCGGACGCGGCGGCGAACACCTCGGTCAGCTTCTGCTGCCCCTCCGGGGTGTTCCCGGCGCCCAGCTTCTCGGCGATCTTGTTCATGAGGACGTTGCGCCGCACCACGTCGTCGATCTCGTCGGGCGCCACGCCCTGCTGCTGGAGCAGCATCGCGGCGAGCTGCTCCTCGCCGCCGCTCTGGGCCGCCGCGGCCCGCCGGGTCTCCTGGACCTCCTTGCGGCTGACGGTGAGCCCGTGATCGGCGGCGACCTTCTCCACCACCCGGTCGAAGATCATGCCGTTCAGCTTCTCGCGGTTCAGGTCGCCGGTCGCCTCGATCAGCTGCTTCGCCTGCGGGGACGCCTCCTGGGCGCTGCGTACCTCCCTCACCTGGGCCTGGAGCGTGGCCACCTCGATCCGGTCGCCGTCGACGACGGCCGCCGCGCCGGGATGGGCGTCGCTTCCGCAGGCGGCCAGGAGCGGGGCGGCGGCGAGGAGCGCGGCGGAGACGGAGAGCGCGGTGCGACGGCGGCGATGCAGGCGGTGCAAAGGAGCCTCCCGGCGTGGGTCGTGCGTCAGTGTGAACGACCTTGCGGTGATCGATGGTAGGCAGTGAATGTGGCTCAGGCCACTACTTCGAGGCCACTGCTTCGATCAACGAGTCACCGGTCCGGGGAGTCTCGGGCCGCAGCATGATCGTCCGCGAGACGACGAAGGTGACCGGGATGGCCGCCGCGGCCGCGAGCAGCGGGGCCCAGCGGCTGGAGAAACCCGCCACGTCGACCAGCAGCCAGACACCGCTCGTCGTGATCACGAAGTTCGCCGCGTTGGTCAGCGGGAACAGCAGGAACTTCCGCCACGTGGGGCGGGTCCGGTAGGTGAAGCGGCAGTTCAGGAAGAAGGACCCGGTCATGGCCAGCAGGAAGGCGACCACGTGGGCGGCCACATAGGCCATGCCCAGCGCCAGCAGGGACAGGTAGAAGCCGTAGTAGGTGGCGGTGTTCACCACGCCCACCAGCGCGAACCTGACGATCTGGCCGCGGACGGTCATCGGCGTACGAGCTCCCCACGGGGTCGGCGGTGCGGTACGGGCGTGTTGGCCGCCTTCACCAGGAAGTGCGGGCGCCTTTTCACCTCGTAATAGATGCGGCCCACATACTCCCCGACGAGTCCCAGCATCACCATCTGGACCCCGGCGAGTGCCGTGACCGTCACCAGCAGGGTGACATATCCGGGGGCGTCGACCCCCTTCACCAGGGCGACACCGACGATCCAGGTGGCGTACGCCATGGCCACGGACACCAGCAGAAGGCCGAGATGGAGAGCGGCCCGCAGCGGCTTGTCGTTGAAGGAGATCAGACCGTCCAGACCGTAGTTCAGCAGTTTTCCGAAGGTCCATTTCGAGCGGCCCTGCTCCCGCCGGACGTTTTCGTACGTGAAAGTGGTGGTGCGGAATCCCACCCAGGCGAAGAGGCCTTTGGAGAAACGGTTGTACTCGGTGAGCTCCAGTACCGCGTCGACGGTGCGGCGCGACAGCAGCCGGAAATCGCCGACCCCGTCGACGAGCTCCACGTCGACGAGCCGGTTGATCAGCCGGTAGTAGACGCGGGCGGCGAGGGTGCGGGTCACCCGGTCGCCCGCGCGGGTGCGCCGGGCCATCACCTGGTCGAAGCCCTCGCCGTGCAGCCGCAGCATGCGGCGTATCAGTTCCGGCGGGTGCTGGAGGTCGGCGTCCATGAGGACGACCACGTCCCCGCCCGCGTGCTGCAGGCCGGCCAGCATCGCCGCCTCCTTGCCGAAGTTGCGGCTGAAGGAGACGTAGCGCGTACGGGAGTCGGAAGCCGCGATCCCCTCGATGAGGGAGAGCGTACGGTCATGGCTTCCGTCGTCCACGTAGACCAGCTCGAATTCCACCGCGAAATCCGCCGCGAGCGATTCGAGTTCTTTGGTCACCTGGTCGTGGAAGCGGCCGATGATCTCCTCTTCGTTGAAACACGGCACAACTATCGAGATCAGCACGGAATAACCACAACGGATGCGCGTGTCGGTGGCGGTCGCTCCACGTGGCGGGCAGACGACCATTGAATGAACTGGTCCGGGAGACCGGTGATCGCACCGACCGGCGCTGGCATATTCGGCCGCACCATGGAGAGAAACGTGCCTCGTGCCGGCGCCCTCGCCGGACTGCTCACCGCACTCGCCCTCTGCGCCGGTGACGCCGTCGCCCGGACCTTCCCCTTCGGGCCGCGCACCCGCGGCGTCAACGACCTGGGCAACCAGTTCGTGCCGTTCCACGCCCACCTGTGGGACCTGCTGCACGGGCGGGCCGACGGCGGGCTGCCGCTCAACTGGTCCTCCGGCTACGGCACGAGCTTCCTGCCCGACCTCGGCACCTACCTGTCCAGCCCGTTCGCGCTTCTCGTCGTGGTCTTCCCGCGCGACGACATCGACCTCGCGGTGTACGTGATCACGGTCCTGAAGATGGCCGTCGCGGCCGCCGCCATGAGCCTGCTGCTGCTCGTGCGGCGCCCCGGCCCGTGGTGGGGGGCTGCGGTTCTGGGGGCGTCGTACGCGCTGTGCGGCTGGGCCGTCGTCGAGGCGTCGTACAACCCCATGTGGCTGGACGGGCTGATCGCCCTCCCGCTGCTGTGCCTGGTCGGCGAGTGGGTGCGGACCGGGCGGCACCCGGTGCTGGCGCCGGTGGTCGTCGCGGTGGTGTGGGTGGCCAACTTCTACACCGCCTACATGGCGACGATCGGCGCGGCGCTGGTGCTGCTGGCCCACGGGGTCCCGGGGTGGCGGCTGCTGGGGCGGGCGGCCCGCACCGTGCTGCTGGGCGTCGGCCTCGCGGCGCCCGTCCTCGTGCCCGTCCTCCTCGGGTCGCGGCACGCCCACCCGGGCTGGACCCGCGGGTTCACGCCCGCCGGGTGGGGCGAGGTGGCCGCGCGGGTGCTGCCCGCCACGTACGGCTTCTTCACTCCGGCCGTCTTCCTCGGCACGAGCGCGCTGCTGCTGGCGGCCGCGCTGCCCTTCCACCGGCGGGTGCCGCCGCGCGAGCGGTGGACATGGACGGGGCTCGTCGCGGGCGTGGTGCTGTCGTTGCAGTGGGAGCCGACGCACCTGGTGTGGCATGTGTTCGCCACCCCCAACGGCAGCCCGTACCGGCAGACGTTCGTCCTGGCGGGCCTGGTCGTCCTCGCCGCGTGGACGGGGGTGTCGTACGGGTGGCCCGGGTGGCGGGCGCTCGCGGGCGGAACACTGGTCCTGGGGGTGATCGCGGCGGGCGCGGTCTCCGGCGGCCTGGCCTCCGGGTGGGCGTACGCGCTGTTCGCGGCGGGCCTCGCCGCCGGTGTGGGCGGGGTGGCGCTGGTCCGGCTGGGGGCACGGCGGTACGGGGTCGCCGGCGCCGTACTGCTGGCGGGCGCCCTGGTCGGGCAGGCCGCGGCGACCACGGCGTACGCCGACCGGGAGCGGGTCGCGCGGCTGGACGACTACCCGGCCTGGGGCGCGGCGCACGAGGCGCGCGCGGCGGCGGTGGCCGACGCCGACGGGTGGCCACGCCACCGCACCGACCCCGGGCACCCGCAGCTCACCGGCAACGACCCGCTGCTGGTCGGCGGGCAGGGCGCCGCGTACTACAGCAGTCACACCCCGGCGGTGCTCACCCGGACGCTGGCCGCCCTGGGCGGCGGGTGGACGTCGAACGGGCGCAACCTGCAGTCCCTGGACAACCCCGTGACGGACGCCCTGTTCGGGGTGGCCGCGCGGTGGCGCGGGACGCGGCTGGTGCGGAACGCGGACGTGCTGCCGCTGGTGACGGTACGACCCGGCACGGGGGAACTCCGCTACGGGGCCTCGCCGTTCCGCAACCAGGAGCTGCTGCTCGGGTCACGCGTCTACGACCTCCCCGCCGACGGCGCGTGCCCGGTCGGCAGCGACGTCCACGTCTGGGCGCCCGACTTCACCGGCACGGCCCGCCTGGGCGCGGGTGCCCCGGTGGAGCTGCGCGGCGGGCTGCCGAAGCGGCGCGCCCCGATGACGCCGCTGGGTACGCAGCGGACGGCGGGCGCGCGGGTGGTGCTCGCAGGCCGCGGCGCGGTGCCGTCGTCCGGCGGCGTCGGCTGCCTGGACCGGACCCGGCTGGCGGCGGCCGTGGCCCGGCTGCGGGCGGCCGGCGCGGTCGCGGTGCGCGTCACCGCCGGCGGGGTCCGCGCCGACCTGCCGCCGGGCACCCGCGGCACGGCCGTCCTGGCCGCGCCCCGCATCCCGGGCTGGCGCTGCGAGGGCCTCCCCGCCGGGTCGTACGGCGGGCTGGTCGCCGTCGCGGTGACCGGCGGCCGCCCCGCCGTGGAGTGCCGCTTCCGCCCGCCCGGCCTGCGCGCCGGCACGGCCGCCGGGGCCCTCGCTCTCGCCGCCCTGGTGGCGCTCCGCACGGCGGGTCGCCTGCGCGCCACCAAGACTTCACCGCCGCACCACCGTGCCGTGACCCCCACGGCAGGCGGGAAGGCGTAGCTTGCCCCGCATGCCTTCTCTTCTGAGCAACCGGCTGGCGAAGCGGGTCATGCGCCCCGCGTTCGCCCTGGTCGAGCAGCGCATGGAACGCGCGACCAGCGCGCTCCAGACCGACCTCGACGCCCTGCACCACGCGGTGGCCGACCTGCGCCGCCAGAGCTACGGCCTCGGGCTGCTGCTCGACCAGGCCGGTCGCGACGGGCACCGGATGCCCACCGCCACCCAGGTCGACACCCTCGTGCGCGAAGTACGCGCCGTCACCGGCGACGACGGCGAGCGGGCCCGGCACGACTTCACCGTTGCCTACCGCCACCTGGTGGCGCTGGAGGCGCTCGGGGCCGGCGGCCTGGCGGGCACGGTCTCCGACGTGTGCGGGCGGCTCACGACCGTCCCGCTGCTGGCCCCGCCGAACGGCGAGGTTCTGGAGATCGGCACCGCACACGGGCTGTTCGCCGCCGCGCTGCGGCGGATGCTGCGGCGCGGCGGCGTCGAGGCGCGGCTGACGATCGTCGACCCGCTGGACGGCTCCCCCACCCGGGAGGACGTGGTGCGCGGCAACCTGGCCCTGGGCGGCACGGCCGGCCCGGCGGACGCCGCGCGCATCGAGCGGGGCGGCTTCGACGACGCGGGCGTCCGGGAGCGGATCGCCGACCGCCGCTACGGCGTGATCGTGGTGAACGGCCCGCACGACCTGGCAGCGGTGCGGGACCTCGCGGCGCCCGGGGCGGTCGTCGTCCTCGGCGACCAGCCGCGCCCCGCGGGCCTCACCGGGCTCGGGCGGGTCGCCGACTCGGTGTACTGCCGGGCGGCCTGACCAGGGGCGGACCGGCGTCACACGCCGCGCATCTGCCGCTGGCGCTCCAGCGCCCGGCGCAGCTCCGCGGGGAGCGGGTGGTACGGCCCGTAGGCCAGCTCCGTGTCGTACAGCAGGTTCTGTAGCTGCTGCTGGGCCGCCGTGTGGTCGCCCATCGCGAGGAGCAGGTGTCCGATGCGGTGCCGGATGTCGAAGGCGCGGGCCGGGTCGGACGGGGTGGGCCCGCCGCCCGTGTAGTACGGAAGGAGCGCGCGGTACTCGGCGAGCGCGGCGGCCGTCTCGCCCAACTGCTCCAGGCACAGCGCCGCGTCGTACCGGAACTGAAGCGTCTGCGGGTCGGCCGGGCCCGCCTCCGCCTCCCGGTCGTCGGCCAGGCGCCGCAGCTCGGGCAGGGCGCGCCGGAACTGGCCGTCGTCCATCAGCGTCGTCGCGTACTGCTTGCGCAGGATCCGGACGACCGGCGAGTGCTCGCCGTGCTCCGCGGCGGCCGCCGGGAGGATCCCGCCGAGGATGTCGACGGCCTGCGTGATGCTGCCCTCGCCGAGCAGCCGCTTGACCTCGTCCACGGCGGCCGCGACATCGGGACGGCTCGCGGCGGGCGCGACGGCCGACTGCGGTACGGGCGCGGGCGCGGTGGCCCGGTCGGGCCAGGGGGCGTGCGGGCGCAGGAAGGGACGCGTGGGGTCGAGCGGCCCGCACTGACCTCCGCGCGTGGGCAGCAGCGGGGCGAGGGTCTCGTACACCTCCTGCGCGCCCGACGGGCGGGCCTGCGGGTCCTTGGCGAGCAGCCGCAGGACCAGCGCCTCCAGTGCTTCGGGGACCTCCGGGCGCAGCTGGCGGACGGGCAGCGGCGGTTCGTACAGATGGCGGTGGAGCACGCCGAGGACGGTGGAGCCGGCGAACGGCACGTTGCCACTGAGGAGTTCGTGCAGCAGCGCGCCGAGCGCGTACAGGTCGGTGTACGGGCCGACGGCGCCGCCCATCGCCTGCTCGGGCGCCATGTAGGCGGGGCTGCCGATGGGCGAGCCGGTGTGTGTGAGGCGGGTGGTGTCGGTGTCGATGACCGACGCGACCCCCAGGTCGAGGACGGTGACCGTGCCGTCGGGCTTCACCATGACGTTCCGCGGCTTGAGGTCGCGGTGGACGATCGGCACGGCGTGCACGGCGGCGAGAACCGCGCACAGCTGCGCGGCGACGGACACCGCCCACTGCCACGGGTACGGGTCGTGCTCGGCGAGGTGGTCGGCGAGGTCGGCGCCCTCCACGTACTGCATCACCAGGAACAGTTCGTCCCCGTCGTTGCCGGCGTCGTGCACGGTGACCAGCCCGGGGTGGGAGACCTGGGCGGTGACCCGGCACTCGCGGACGAAGCGGCGGCGCATCTCGTCGGCGGCGGTGGCGGCGGCCATGTGGTCGGGTCGCAGCAGCTTGACGGCCACGCGGCGGTCGAGCCGCCCGTCGTAGGCGGTCCAGACCTGGCCCATGCCGCCCTGTCCTATGACGGTGGACAGCTCGTACCGCCCCCCGATCACCCGTCCGTTCACTTGCCCTCTTCCCGGGGGTCCTGGGGCTCCCCGCGGAGGAGGTCGCTGAGCTCGTCGAGCTCGGCGCGCACCTGGTCGATGCGGTGCGACGTCGGCCTGGCGGAGGACTGCGGCTGCGGCTGCGGCTGCTGCTGTGCCTGCGGTTGCGGCTGGGTCGGGACCGGGCCGGCCGCGGGAGCCCGCGGCGTCGGGGGGTGCGGCTGGTGCTGGGGCGGCAGCGGCTGCGGGTAGGTCTGCGCGGCCGGGGCGGCGACCGGCGGATAGCCGTAGCCGGTCGCCTGCGGCGGCCCGTACGCCGCGACCGGCGGCACCCGGCGCCCGTAGTGCCGTATCTCCGCGATCAGGTAGTAGATGACGACGCCCACGACGCTGACCAGCACCCACGCCCCGAAGAAGAGCGCCGCCCCGTCACTCATCTCCTGCTTCTCGTCCTCCGGCACCGTCTCGCCGAGGAAGACGAACATGCCGATGGTGGACAGCAGCAGGACGCAGAAGAGGATCCAGTCGAGGGCCCTGCGGGTGATGACGGCCAGCCTCAGCAACGGCGTCCAGGCGAGGAAGCCACAGCTCAGCACGGTGAGGACCACGAAGAGGGTGCGCAGGACGACCAGCGTGCCGTCGGCGGGGCGCCCTGGTTGGGGCGGTGCGTGGCCGTGGCCGTGCATTACTGCTCCTGGATGACGTGTGCCGACCCGGCGAGTCGGGCGAGAGGACGAGCGTATACACCGACACCGACAGCGGCGCCGGGGTTGCACGAACCGTTGTGGAAATGATCAGCCGGCCGGTGCGGCCTCGACCGTGCCGTCCGTGAGCCCGTCGTACATGCCCCGCACCAGCCGCTCGCCCAGCCGTCCCGCGAGGCGCAGCGCCTCCTCGAACTCGGCGAGCGCCCGGAACGTCTCCCCGTACCGCCGCTGCTCCGCGAGCGGGAGCCGGGGCAGGTGGAGGCGCCGCACGTCGAGCCGGGTCGCCGTGGACGCGTAGCTGCTGGCCTGCCGGTTGTTGGCGGTGCCGCGCAGGAAGCCGGCCAGGAACCAGGGGTCGATGGCCGCCGGATCGGGGCGCAGCAGCTGGAGGTTGCGGCCGAGGGCGGCACCCTCGGTGGCCTCGTCGACGACACGGGCGATCGACCCGCCGCCGAGGACCGGGACGACGACGTCACCGGCGCGGACGAGCACGGGCTCCTCGCCGGTGCCTTCGGGGAGGCTTCCGGAGGGGGCCCGGCCGGTCAGGACGTCCTGTTCGGTGAGGACGGGCACGGAGGGGACGGGCGCGGAGGCGGCACCACCGCCGGTGCCGGTGGCGTCGCCGGTCGCGGTCCGGGGGGCGGTGCTGTGCCCCGTGCCGGCTCCGGCGGCGGTTCCGGTTCCGCCCGCGCGCAGTTCCAGGGCGCCGGTGCGCGCCAGCTCGCCCACGGTGACGCCGGGGAGGCGGGCGGACTCCGGGTGGGCGGCGGTGCGGGCGGGCGGCGGGGTCAGCTCGACGGTACGGCGCAGCACGGCCGTCAACCGGTCGCGTACCCCCGCCAGTTCCTCGGCCCCGCCGGCGGCGGCCGGGGGCGGAAGGTGGCGGGCGGGTGCCAGATCGACATCGTCGTCGAGGAGCTCGATGACCGGGACGCAGCGGTGGGCGCCGGGCCGTTCGGCGACGGTGCCGTGCTTGTCGAAGGGCTGCCAGGCGTCGAGTACGGCGGTGTGGACGGCCGGCCAGTCGAGCCTGTCGCGGCCCGCGTCGGTGTGCTCGGAGGTGTCGACGACCAGCAGCTCCGGTGAGGCGGGGGCGCCCGCGACCGGCTTGCGCAGCACCCACAGGTGGAGCGGGATGCCGTACGGGGGTGCCGCGCCGGCCGGCAGGGCGACGACCGCCCGCAGCGCGCCGTGCCGCAGCAGGTCGGCGCGGATGCGACGGCCGGAGCGGCGCGAAGCGGCGGCGGGGGGCATCAGCAGGACGGCGGTGCCGCCGGGGCGCAGCCGGGCCAGGGCGTGCTGCGCCCAGGCCAGTTCGGACTCGGTACGGGCGGGGAAGCCGTACTCCCAGCGCGGGTCGTAGGCCAGCTCCTCGTGGCCCCAGTTGCGCTCGTTGAACGGCGGGTGGCAGAGCACCGCGTCGGCGGTGAGCCGCGGGAAGGCGTCGGAGCGCAGCGAGTCGCCGGACCGGGCGTGGACTTCGGCGCCGGACCGCAGGGCCAGGCGGAGCGCGGTGAGCGCGGCCAGGTCGCGGTCGGTCTCCTGGGCGTACAGGGCGGTGGGCTTGTCGACGGCGCGCAGCAGGGCGCCGGTGCCGCAGGCCGGGTCGAGCACGGTTCCGGCCGGTCCGGCGAGCTCCGCCATGAGGGAGGCCGGGCCGGGCGGGGTGAGGGTGTACTGGCGGGGATTGGCGTCCAGGTGGCGGCCGAGGAGGAACTCGAAGGCCTGCCGGGCGCCCGTCTCGGCGGCGAACTCGGCGGCGGCGCGCAGCAGGGGGACGGAGGGCGCGAGTTCGGTCGGGTTCGGCGTGGGGACGGGGCGTTCGGGGCCGAAGCGGAGCGTCAGGATCTCTTCCAGGGCGGGGGGCAGCAGTTCGGCCATGCGCTCGTCGGACACGGCGGTCATCTCCAGCCAGCCGCTGGACCTGTCGTGCACCAGCAGGAGGGCGCAGCCGGCGTGCACGAGGGCGGTGACCGCTCCGGCGGGGTGTCCGGCGATCTGCTGCCAGACGCGTTCGCGCGGCGGCACCTCGGCGAGCTTCCCCTGGGCGCGCAGCCACCGCTCGACGTCGGCGAGCGAGAAGGACGGGCTGGTCTCGGTGCCGCCGACGGGTTTCGGGAAGTCGGCGTGACGGCGCCGCCAGTTGCTGACCGCGGCACGCCCCACCCCGGCGAGGCGGGCGATCCCGGCCGCGGTCACCTCTGCTGCGTTGTCCGGCACCCGGCTGGCTCCCTTCCCTCTGCTGCTGTGGCGCCGATCCTACAGCCGTACACAAGAGTTCTCCCTTCACAGTGTTACTAGGCCGGGGTGGCGTGAACCGTGTTGACTCGGTTCACAAGCTCTGCTCTTATTGACCCGTCGCCGCACGGGGCAGCTGTACGGCCCCGGCACACGGCCCGGTCCCGGCCCGGCCAGTACGGCGCCACCACTACCCCGCTCCCCCGCTCCCCCTCACCCGGAGATAGCCCCATGTCTTCCACCGCCCTCCGCACCTTCACGCGCCCCGCCCTGGCCGCGCTCTGCGCCGCCGCCGTACTCGGCCTCACGGCCTGCGGTTCGCCCGGCTCCTCCGGCGACCGGACGAAGGACACCGGCCCGTTCCCCGGCCTGTCCGGCCCGCAGATCGCCAACAACGCCATCAAGGCGACCAAGAAGGCCGACTCCCTCACCCTCGACGCGAACCTCAAGACGCCCGAGGGCCAGATCAAGGCCTTCATGGCCCTCGACACCAAGGGCCAGTGCGCGGGGACCATAACCATGGGCGACACCGGCACCATGGAGCTCATCAAGGACGGGAAGGTCGCCTACCTGCGCTTCGACGAGGCCTTCCTGCGCGATCAGAGCGAGGGCGGCTCACCGGAGGAGACGGAGGCGGTGCTGAAGATGCTCAAGGGCCGCTGGATGAAGACCGACGTCACGGACCCCGAGGCCAAGGACAGCCTGGAGATGTGCGAACTGGACTCGATGCTCGCCGAGTTCGAGACCGGCATCAACTCCGCCAAGCGGGGCGAGGAGACCACCGTCAACGGCAAGAAGGCGCTGACGCTCACCGAGACGGACGGCGACGAGACGTACACGATCTACGTCGCCACGGAGGGCGAGCCCTACCTGCTGAGGGTCGAGCAGAAGGGCGGCGAGGAGCCGGGGACCATCTCCTTCCTCGACTACGACAAGCCGGTCCCGGCGAAGAAGCCGGCCGCCAAGGACATCGTCGACCTCGACGAGCTCGGCGCGCAGTAACAAAGGGCCGCGGGCACGGTGAGGCCGGACAGACCGTCGGAGGGGGCGGCCTGTCCGGCCCCACCGCGCACCACGCACCGCCTACAGCCGGTGGCGCACCCACACGTTGGGCTCGACGTACACGGCGTACCCGCTCGACACCTCACACCGCACCGGCACCAGCGCGCCTCCACCGGGCCGGAGACCTCCATCAGGTGGGGGCCGCCCGGCCCACGTGGGGGCTCAACCGCCGCACTGCCGCAGCATGGTGTCCTTGTCCGCGGTGGTGACCGGCAGCTCGTACTTCTTCGCCACCTGTGCGAACCGCACCGCGTAGGCGCACCGGATCGCCTTGTGCGGCGGCAGCCAGGACGCCGGACCCGAGTCACCCTTGCGGCTGTTCGTGGGGCCGTCCACGGGGAGCAGGTTCAGCGGGTCGTTCGCCAGTCGTTGGCGCTTGCTCTCCGGCCAGCGCGACGCGCCGAGCTGCCAGCTGTACGACAGCGGGACGACGTGGTCGATCTGCACCTCGGCCGCTTCCGCCTTCTTCCACGCGATGTCCTCGCCGGTGTACGGGTCGTGCAGCGTCATCGCCACGACCACGCAGTCGGAACCCGAGCGGAAACGCAGCTCCCGGCCGTCCCGGCGCAGAAGGTCGTTGCGGGTGTCGCAGCCGTTGCGGGCCAGCGGTACGCCGTCGGCGGTGTCCATCCAGGCGTAGCCGAACTCGTCCCGGTCGTACCCCGTCCTGGGCCCCCGCCCCTTCACGGTGAGCGCCTCGATGAGCCGCCGGGCCTCCGCCCGGTCGGCGTCCGAGGCGAGGGGCGCGAGGCCCGGCTTCGTACCGTCCGGGTTGTCCAGCGGGGCGATCCGTCCCGCCGGTGCCGGTCCCGGTCCGGCCGACCCGGCGCCGCCCCCCGCTCCGGCCACCGCGCCGCCCGCGCCGCATCCCGTGACGAGGGACGCGGCGAGCAGGGCGGCGAGTGTCGCGGCGGTGCGGACCGGCGGCCGGTGCTTCCGTGTCATGGGCATCCCCGCATGGTAGGCGCCGGGCCTACACCTTGCCGATGCCCAGGGTGTTCTCGCCCGGCAGCAGGCCGCTGCCGATGACGGTGAGCCAGACGCCGCCGAGGGCCTCCGCGAGCCGCGCGGTGTCCTCGGCGCCGAGCGCCGCCCAGGGGCCCGCGGCCATCTCGTCGGTGCGGCGCTCCACCTCGTCGCGCACCGCCCGCCCCGCGTCGGTCGCGGTGCCACCCGCCGTCAGCAGCCCGCGCGCGACCAGCCGTTCACGGGCGGCCGCCCACGCGTCCTCGCTCCAGCCCCGGCTCGCGAAGACCTCCGGGGACGCGGCGCCGACGGCGGCGAAGGAGACCAGCGACTCGACCGGGTCGAGCCCGGCGGCGAGCAGCGCGGCCAGGTGGCCGTCCCCGCGGTGCTCGCGCAGCACCGTCGTGGCCTGCCACAGCACCAGGTGCGGCTCCTCGGGCCACTCCAGCGCGGCGTTGGCGGCGGCGAGCGGCCGCCCGGCGTGGACGGCGGCCTCGGCGGCACGCCGGGCGAGGGCGGCGGCCTCCTGGAGCACGCCCACCTCTTCCCCGAGCAGCCGCCGGTAGAACCGGTCCATCGCCCGCAGGCGCGCCACCAGGACGTCCGCCGGGGCGGCGGCCTCCCACGCGGCCGGCACATACCGCTCCACCATCGCGGGGCTGAAGCCGTAGAACGCGGACGCCACCTGCCCGGCGCCCACCCGCCCCAGCGGGGCGGCGCGCCAGGCGAAGTACGACGGCCAGCGCTCCTCGGTCCCGTATCCGAGCGCGGCGGCCTCCTCGAAAGCCTCCGGCGCGTAGTAGAGCACCGCGTGCAGCGGCTCCAGCAGGTGCCACATCTGTCGTACGCGACCGAGGTCCTGGTCCATGACGTCCCCCCATCTGGTCACTGTCCGGATTCAGCGTCCACGACCCCACCGAACTTGTCAACGCCTAGATCGGCGTACGGTGGCCCCATGAGCAGCCAGCGCGCCTACCACCACGGCGACCTGCGGCGGACCGTCCTCACCGCCGCCCTCGACGTCATCCGCTCCGACGGCCCGGCGGCGCTGAGCCTCCGCGACCTCGCCCGCCGCGCGGGCGTCTCCCACGCGGCGCCCGCCCACCACTTCAAGGACCGCGCCGGTCTCCTCACCGCCATCGCGGCGGAGGGCTTCGACCTGCTGGCGGCCACCCTCGCGGACGCGACCGACCTGCGCGACGCGGGCGTCCACTACGTCCGCTTCGCCATGGAGCACCCGGCCCATTTCCAGGTGATGTTCCAGCCGGACCTCCACCACCCCGAGGACCCCGCCCTGCTGGCGGCCCGCACCCGCGCCGGCGACCGCCTCCGGGAGGCGGTGACCGAGGCCGTCGACGAGGACGACCCCCGCCTTGCGGGTATCGCCGCCTGGTCCCTGGCCCATGGCTTCGCGACGCTGCTCCTGACGCACAACCTCACCGCCCCGGTGGGCGACGCGGCCCCGGAGGACGTCTTCCGCTCGCTCACCGGCATGCTCTTCACGGCCCGGTCGGCCCACCCCCCGGCGAGCCGATGAGTTTCCGCCGCCCGGCGCCGGTCCGCGCCGACATCGGCATCGACGGCCCTGAGCGGTGGGTACCGCTCAGTCGCCTTCGGCCATCCGCAGGGCGTCGCCCAGGGCGCGGCTCAGCCGGGCGACGAGCGCGAGCAGGTCGACGTCCACCGGCTCCGGGTCACCGGCGGCGCGTTCCGCCCGGTCCAGCAGGTGTCGCGCCAGGCCGAGCTGGGCGGCCTCCATCTCGTCCGCGAGGCGGGACGCGGGGCCGTCACCGTCTCCGATGACGTAACACCGTCTGCCGCTGCCGGCGGGCAGCTCCCGCACCCTCGTCACGCGGTCACCCCGGTCCGGTGGATGTCCCGCACGTCCAGGTCGACCCCGTAGGTGGCGAGCAGCAGAACATCGCGGCGCCACCTCCGTACGCGGTCCGCCTCCTCCCGCTCGTACGCCCGCACGTAGGGCCTCACCAGCGCGCTCGCACCACCGTCGCGCGGCTCGTACCACTGCCGCACGGTCGGCGCGGGCCGGGCGGTGACGGTGGGTGGGTTCGGACGCGGCGGTGCGGCCGTCGCATCGTGAGCGCGGTGGCCGCCACGCGGGACGGCGAACCGGATCCGAGCCCGTTCAAAGAAGCCTAGGAGCAGTCGGCGCATCAGGGGGCACTCCTTCATCAGACATCCATCAGACATCGGTCGCGCAGCAGAGCTCGGCCCACATGGCGCGTCCGTCCGGGTCGACCCCGCTGGCGGTGCTCAGGGAACGGACGATGACCGAACCGGGACCGTGACACTGAAGCAGTGACAGCACCGAAGGACCGGCCGCGGTGATGCGGACGCGGCGATCCGCGGTGGACAAGGTCATTTCCACGGCGTCCGGCCGGCTTCCAAGGGCCGCCACGAAGAGTTGGTGAGCAATGAGAGGGGCATCGGCGTGCGGGATGCGGAGCGCCGTCCACCCCCGGACGGCTCGGGCCTGCTCGGGCAGCCCGGCGAAACACTTGCACCACGTGTACCCCCGTCCGGGCATGCGGGACCTCCCGAGGACGGTTATCTGACGTCAGATAACCGTTATCTGTAGTCAGAATGCCGCTCACGTTGGCGCGGGTCAAGCCGGGCGGGACATTATGTGTACGCAGATTACGAAGTCCGTTCGGAACGGTGGTGTGGCGTGACTCAGCCCGAATACCAGCGGATCGCCGCTGACCTGCGGCGCCGTATCTCCTCCGGGGAGTTCGGGCCTGGCGACAAGCTGCCCATCCTCCCGGCGCTGTGTGACGAGTACGGCGTCTCGGAGGCCACGATTCGCAATGCCCTCGGCCTGCTTCGCAACGAAGGCGTTGTGGAGAGCCGAGCTCGCGCGGGAACCCGTGTACGGCCTCGGCCACCCGTCCATCGCATGGCGGCGGATCGTTACCGCGCGCAGAACGGCGCGAAGGCCACGCCCTTCACCCGTGATCAGGGAATCGGCTGGTCGGAGTACCGGCTCGAAAAGCGCTTCGAGCAGGTGAGGGCCGACCCGGAGGTGGCGGTGCTCTTCGAGTGCGAGCCGGGAGAACGGCTTCTCGCGCGCCATTTCGTCTTCTATGACAGCGACACGCCCACCCAGATGAGCACCAGCTACCTACGGTGGAGCGACGTCGCCGGCACCCCGGTCGCCGATCCGATCAACGAGCCGTGGCCCGGCGGGACGCGAGCACAATTGTCCTCACTCGGCATCACGGTCAGCCGGATCACCGAGTCCTTCACGTGCGCGATGCCGACCACCGACGAGGCGGCCACTTTGCGTATCGGCACCGGAGTCCCCGTGCTGCGGTACACGCGCCGGCACATCGCGGACACGGGTCGCGTAGTAGAGGTGGCGCACCCCATCGTGCGGAGGGGCGACACCACCGTGGTGGACTTCGTCATCGACCTCGACGGCCCGTAGGCACTGGACGGGCGGGCGGTCCGGGGCGGCACCTCCGGGAGGGCCGCCCCGCGCGCCGAGGAGCTAGGAACCCAGGATCGTGGCCAGGAACTCGCCCGTCCACGACAGCAGTTCCCGGCCCACCACCGGCTTGCCGCCGATCTTGCCCGTGGTGGGGCGGGGGACCAGGATCTGGTGGGCCTGCGGCTTGATCACCGTACGCGGGTACAGCCGCTTCAGGCGCAGCTCCTGGGACTCGCGCAGTTCCACCGGGGCGAAGCGGATGTTCGGGCCCTGGAGGACGATCTCGCCGACGCCGCACGCGCGGGCCAGCATGCGGAGGCCGGCCACCAGGAGGAGGTTCTCGACCGGCTCGGGCAGCTTGCCGTAGCGGTCGGTCAGCTCCTCACGTACCGCCTTGATGTCCTCCTCCGAGTTCGCGGAGGCGATCGCCCGGTACGCCTGGAGGCGCAGCCGCTCGCCCGGCGCGTAGTCGTGCGGGACGTGCGCGTCGACCGGAAGCTCGATCTTGACCTCCAGCGGCGGCTCCTCCTCCACGCCGCCCTCCAGGGAGGCGCGGTAGTCGGCGACCGCCTCGCCCACCATGCGTACGTACAGGTCGAAACCGACGCCCGCGATGTGGCCGGACTGCTCACCGCCCAGGAGATTGCCCGCGCCCCGGATCTCCAGGTCCTTCATGGCGACGTACATGCCGGCACCCATCTCGGTGTGCTGGGCGATCGTCGCCAGGCGCTCGTGGGCGGTCTCGGTGAGCGGCTTCTCCGGCGGATAGAGGAAGTACGCGTACCCCCGCTCGCGGCCACGGCCTACGCGGCCGCGCAGCTGGTGGAGCTGGGAGAGACCGAAGTTGTCGCCGCGCTCCACGATGAGGGTGTTGGCGTTGGAGATGTCGATGCCCGACTCGACGATGGTCGTGGAGACCAGGACGTCGAACTTCTTCTCCCAGAAGTCGACGACCACCTGCTCCAGGGCCTGCTCGGTCATCTGGCCGTGGGCGATGGCGATCCGGGCCTCGGGCACGATCTCGCGGAGGCGGGCCGCCGCCCGGTCGATCGACTCCACCCGGTTGTGGATGTAGAAGACCTGGCCCTCGCGCAGCAGCTCCCGGCGGATCGCCGCGCCGATCTGCTTCTCCTCGTACGGGCCGACGAAGGTCAGGACCGGGTGCCGCTCCTCCGGGGGCGTGGTGATGGTCGACATCTCGCGGATGCCGGTCACGGCCATCTCCAGCGTGCGGGGGATGGGGGTGGCGGACATGGTGAGGACGTCGACGTTGGCGCGGAGCTTCTTCAGCTGCTCCTTGTGCTCGACGCCGAAGCGCTGCTCCTCGTCGACGATGACCAGGCCCAGGTCCTTGAACCTGGTCTCGGAGGAGAACAGCCGGTGCGTACCGATGACGATGTCGACCGAGCCGTCCTTCAGGCCCTCCAGCGTCGCCTTCGCCTCCGTGTCGCCCTGGAAGCGGGACAGCGCGCGGACGACCACCGGGAACTGGGAGTACCGCTCCGAGAACGTGCCGAAGTGCTGCTGCACCAGCAGGGTGGTCGGGACGAGGACCGCGACCTGCTTACCGTCCTGCACCGCCTTGAACGCGGCGCGCACGGCGATCTCCGTCTTGCCGTAGCCGACGTCGCCGCAGACCAGGCGGTCCATGGGGACCGTCTTCTCCATGTCCTCCTTCACCTCGGCGATGGTGGACAGCTGGTCGGGGGTCTCCGCGTACGGGAAGGCGTCCTCCAGCTCGCGCTGCCACGGGGTGTCCGGGCCGAAGGCGTGACCGGGCGCCGCCATCCGGGCGCTGTACAGCTTGATCAGATCGGCGGCGATCTCCTTGACGGCCTTCTTGGCGCGCGCCTTGGTCTTGGTCCAGTCGGCGCCGCCGAGCCGGTGCAGGGTCGGGGCCTCGCCGCCGACGTACTTGGTGACCTGCTCCAGCTGGTCGGTGGGGATGTACAGGCGGTCACCTGGCTGGCCGCGCTTGGCCGGGGCGTACTCGACGAGGAGGTACTCGCGGGTGGCGCCCTGGACGGTGCGCTGCACCATCTCGATGTAGCGGCCCACGCCGTGCTGCTCGTGGACGATGTAGTCGCCGGTCTCCAGGGTGAGCGGGTCGATCGTCTTGCGGCGCCGCGTCGGCATCCGCTGCCCGTCCTTGCCGGCCGCCCGCTGGCCGGTCAGGTCGGTCTCGGTGAGGACCGCGAGCCTGAGCGCCGGGTCGACGAACCCGTACTCGATCGAGCCGCACGCCACGTGCACCACGGACGGCTCGATGCCCTTCAGGTCCCCGTCGAGACGGGCCGCGATGCCCTCGCCGCCCAGCACCTCGACCGTCCGGGCCGCCGGACCGTGCGCCTCGGTGACGAACACGGTGCGCCAGCCGTCCGCCAGCCAGCCCTTGGTGTCCGCGAGGGCTCTCGCGGTGTCGCCGCGGTACGCCTCCGGGGCGCGCATGCCCAGCTTGAGGGTGTCGGCGTCGCCCGCCGCGCCGGAGGCGTGGGTCAGCGTCTCGTCGGCGGCGAACGGGGACACCGACCACCACATCATGCCGAGCTCGCGCGCCCGGTCCCGTACGTCCGCGATGCCCCACAGCGACGCCGCGCCGACGTCGATCGGCGCCTCGCCGCCGCCTGCCGTGGCCGCCCACGAGGCGTGCAGGAACTCCTGGGAGGTGGCGACGAGGTCGGCCGCCCGGGTGCGTACCCGCTCCGGGTCGCACACCACCGCCATGGAGCCCTCGGGCAGCACGTCCAGCAGCAGCTCCATCTCGTCGACCAGCACCGGGGCCAGGGACTCCATGCCCTCGACGGCGATGCCCTCGGCGATCTTGCCGAGCAGTTCACCCAGCTCCGGATGGGCCTCGGCGAGAGCCGCCGCCCGCGCCCTCACGGACTCCGTCAGCAGCAGCTCACGGCACGGCGGCGCCCACAGCCCGTGCTCGGCGACCTCCAGCGACCGCTGGTCCGCGACCTTGAAGTACCGGATCTCCTCGACGTCGTCGCCCCAGAACTCGACGCGCAGCGGGTGCTCCTCCGTCGGCGGGAACACGTCCAGGATCCCGCCGCGCACCGCGAACTCGCCACGCTTCTCGACCAGCTCCACGCGCGCGTACGCGGCGGCGGCGAGGCCCTCCACGACGTCGTTCAGGTCCGCCTGCCGACCGGTGCGCAGCGACACGGGCTCCAGGTCGCCCAGGCCCTTGACCTGCGGCTGGAGCACGGAGCGCACGGGTGCGACGACGACCGAGACGGGGCCGGTCGCCGGGTCGTCCGACGAGGGGTGGGCCAGCCGGCGCAGCACGGCGAGGCGGCGGCCCACGGTGTCGGAGCGGGGCGAGAGACGCTCGTGCGGCAGCGTCTCCCAGGACGGGTACTCCACGACCGAGTCCGGCTCCAGCAGGCTGCGCAGCGCGGCCGCCAGGTCCTCCGCCTCCCGGCCGGTCGCCGTCACGGCGAGCACCGGGCGGCCGGCGTCCCGGGCCAGCGCGGCGAGCGCGAAGGGCCGGGCCGCGGGCGGGCCGACCAGGTCGACGTGGGCCCGGCGGCCGTCGGCGGCCGCCTTCACCGCTTCGGTGAGGGCGGGGTCCTTGGCGACGGCGTCGAGCAGACCGTGCAAGCTCATGAAGGCTTCCATCCGGGGGGTGGGCAACGCGAACCGCCCGACACGTCTCACGGGCCGGGGGTTTTCCAGCCTACGACGTCGGTCCGACACCCGCGCACGAAACCTCCCGGCCCCGGCGGGCGTCGGGCCACGAGGCCGCCCCGCCACCACCGGCGGTCCACCGGCGGTCCACCCCTGATCCGCCGGGGGCCGACCGGGGGCCGATCAGAGGTGCGCCGGGGGCCCGACGGGGGGCGTGCCGGGGCCGACCGGGGGTGCACCGGGGCCGACGGGCGAGCGACGGAGGGCGTGCCGGAGACCCGCGGAGGACGCGCCGGGAAAACCCCCGCCCGGCCTGTCCGAAAATCAGTGCGTCAGAGTGTCGACCGGGACGGCGTTTCCCCTCGTACTCCCAAGCCCCACCGGGGCCCGCACCCCGTAGATGACCCGAAGGAGCCCCTCACCCATGCGCGGAGCCGTCCTCGCCCCGGCCGCCGGAGGCACCGAGCCGATCCGAATACCCGGCGCGCGCCGCCCGCCCGCGCCGCCCGGAACCCGGCGGCGCACCTGGACGGACCGCGCGCCGTACCTCCTCGCACTCGCGCTGTTCGCCGCGTACAGCACCCTCTCCGTGCTGCGGTACCGCCGCTTGGAGACCCGCTCCTGGGACCTGGGCATCTTCGAGCAGGCCATCCGTGGCTACGCCCACCTCCAGGCCCCGGTCGCGGACCTCAAAGGCCCGGGGACCCACATCCTCGGCGACCACTTCAGCCCCGTCACGGCACTGCTCGCGCCCGCCTACCGGCTCTTCCCCACCCCGGTCACCCTCCTCGTCGCGCAGGCCGCGCTGTTCGCCCTCGCCGCGGTCCCCGTCACCCGTGCCGCCACCGGCCTGCTGGGCCGGGCGTCCGGCCTGGCGACCGGCATCGCGTACGGGCTGTCCTGGGGCATCCAGCAGGCGGCCGACTTCGACTTCCACGAGATCTGCTTCGCCGTCCCGCTGATCGCCTTCTCGCTCGAAGCCCTCCTGCGCCGGCGGTGGCGCTCCGCGCTCCTGTGGGCGGCGCCACTCGTCCTGGTCAAGGAGGACATGGGCGTCACCCTCGCCGCGATCGCCCTGGTGGTGGCCTGGCGCGCCCGCCGGGACTCGCCCCGGGCCGCCGCGTACGCGACCGGTGTCGCCGTCCTCGGCGCGGCCGCCACGCTCCTCACCCTCACCGCCGTCATCCCCGCCTTCAACACCACCGGCGGCTACGACTACTGGGCCAAGGTCGACGACGGGCCCTCCCCCCTCGCCGGCGCCGACACCAAGCTGCGCACCCTCGCCTGGCTGCTCCTGCCCACCACCGGGCTGCTCGCCCTGCGCTCCCCGCTCCTGCTGGCCGGCGCCCCCACCCTGGGCTGGCGGTTCCTGTCCGGTGACGACCACTACTGGTCCACCGACTGGCACTACAGCGCCGTCCTGATGCCCGTGCTGTTCCTCGCACTCACCGACGCGGCCGACACGGCGCGCCGCAGCCCGCGCCCCTGGCTGCGTACGTACGCCGACCGGCTGCCCGCCTGCGCCGCCGCGGCAGCGCTCGCCCTCACCCCCTCGTCGCCCCTCTCGGCGCTCACCGAGGCCGCCACCTACCGCAAGAGCCCGCGGGTCGTCGCGGCCGAGGAACTCCTCGCCCGCGTCCCCGACGGTGCGACGGTCGAGGCGAACGTCGGGCCCATCAGCCGCCTGGCAGGCCGGTGCCGGGTGCTGTGGATCGGTGACGCGCGGGACGTGACCCCCGACTGGATCGCGCTCGACAACTCCTCCGGCTGGGTACGCGACCCGCACACCTACGCCCGGCAGCTCCACCCCGAGGCCCGCTACCGCCTGGCCGGCGAGGCCGGCGGCTACCTCCTGCTGAAGCGCCGCACCTGACGGGCCCGCGTCCACGGGATGGCACACCCCGTGACGCCTCCGCGCCCGCATGGAATGCTGCCGCATACATGCATCCTGACGTTTTGGGGGGAACGTGAGCGGCACCGCCGGCCGAGCAGACCGTACCGAGGACGGCGCCACCCCCGCGGGCCGGGCCACCAAGGGCTCCTCCACCGCCCCGCGCGGACGCGGACCGGTCGTCGCGGCGCTCATGACGGGCATGGCCCTCGCCGCGCTCGACGGCACCATCGTCTCCACCGCCGTACCGCAGATCGTCGGCGACCTCGGCGGGCTCTCCGTCTTCTCCTGGCTCTTCTCCGGCTACCTGCTCGCCGTGACCGTCACCCTCCCGGTGTACGGCAAGCTCTCCGACACCTTCGGCCGCAAGCCCGTCCTGATCGCCGGCATAGTCCTGTTCCTCGTCGGCTCGCTGCTGTGCGCCGCCGCGTGGAGCATGGAGTCCCTCATCGCCTTCCGGGTCGTCCAGGGGCTGGGCGGCGGTGCGCTCCAGGGCACCGTGCAGACCATCGCGGCCGACCTCTACCCGCTCAAGGAGCGCCCCAGGATCCAGGCCCGGCTCTCCACCGTCTGGGCGACGTCCTCCGTGGCCGGACCGGCCCTCGGCGGGCTGCTCGCCGGGTACGCGGACTGGCGCTGGATCTTCCTGGTCAACCTGCCCGTCGGCGGTGTCGCCCTCTGGCTGATCGTCCGCCACCTCACGGAACCGGCCCGCACCGGGGCACACGCCCCCGCCACCGCATCCACCGCCGTCACCGCCGCCGTCCCCTCCCGTGCGAAGGTCCGGGTCGACTGGCCGGGCGCCCTGGCGATCTTCACCACCGGTACGTTGCTGCTGACCGCCCTCGTCCAGGGCGGCGTGGCCTGGCCCTGGCTCTCCCCGCCGTCCCTGGCGCTGTTCGCGGGCGCGGCGGTCCTCATGGCCGTCACCGTCCTGATCGAACGCCGCGCCGCCGAACCGATCATCCCCGGCTGGGTCTGGCGCCGCCGCACCATAGCGGCGGTCAACCTCTCCCTCGGCGCGCTGGGCCTGCTGATGGTCGCGCCGACGGTGTTCCTGCCCACCTACGCCCAGTCCGTCCTGGGGCTCGGCCCCATAGCCGCCGGCTTCGTCCTGTCCGCGATGACCTTGTCCTGGCCCATCAGCGCGGCGTTCTCCGACCGCGTGTACAACCGCATCGGCTTCCGCCTCACCGCCGTCACCGGCATGACCCTCGCCGTCCTGGTCCTGCTCGCCTTCCCGCTGCTGCCGTACCCGGGCGAAGCGTGGATGCCCGCCCTGCTCATGCTGCTGCTGGGCGGCGGCCTCGGCCTCTTCCAGCTGCCGCTCATCGTGGGCGTCCAGTCCACCGTCCCCTGGTCCGAGCGCGGCACGACCACCGCGTCCGTCCTCTTCTGCCGCCAGGTCGGCCAGAGCCTGGGCGCGGCCCTCTTCGGCGCCATCGCCAACGCCGTCCTCGCCACCCGTCTCACCGAGGGCGGCCTCGACGACCCCGCCGCGCTCACCCCCACCGCGGTGGACGCCACGGTGGAGTACGTGTTCGTCGGCGCCGCCGCGGCCGGGACCCTGGCGCTCGTGGTCCTCCTGACCCTCGCCCCGCGCCGCTTCCCCGTCCTCACGGACGACGACCGGGCCACCTGAACTCCCCGCGCCCGGCCCCCGGCCCCGCGCCCCCGGGCCACGGGCCACGAGAACGGCTCGGCGCCCGCCGGGAGGCCCGGAGCGACGACCGGAACCGTCACCGTGGGACCAGGACACGCGCCGGGCTCCGGAACCACCACCGGCCAGGGTGTCTCCGGCGAACGCCGGAAGCCGCACCGGGCTCGGGCCGGGAACGGCGGGACGCCCCGTGGCCCGCGCGCGACGGGCACGGACCCGGTGGACCCGCACGACCGCACGCCCGGCGCGCGCCACAGCGGTGGCCCGCGCACCCCGGTGCTCGGCACAAACCGGACGGACCGGGGCCCGCGCACCCCGGTGCTCGGCACAAACCGGACGGCCCCGCCCGCACGCCCGGTGCCGAACCACGAGCACGGACCCGGTGGGCCCGCACGCCCGGCGCCGACCCACGGGACCGGGCCCGGCGGGCGGAGCCACCGCACCCGGTGCTCGGCACGGTCCGGCGGGAGGGCGCGGGGCGCTACTCCGTACGGCCCGTCAGCGCCGCCAGACTGCTGCGTACGTGGGCCATGTGGGCCCGCACCTCGTCGCGTGCCGTCTCGTGCTCGCGCAGGATCCGCTCCGTCTCCCGCTCCGTCCGCTCGGCGCGCAGCCGCGCCTCCGCCAGCAGGGCCCCGGCCCGGGCCTCCGCCTCCTCCTGATCGTGCCGCGCCTGCTCGGCGGCCGCCGCCAGCAGCCGCTCCGCCGCCGCGAGCCGCTCCTCGGCCGCGCCGATCAGCTCCGCGTGCCGCCGCGCCGGCTCCGCTTCCCGCCCCGCCGCCGCACGCTCCGCCGCGTCCCATCGCTCGGCGTGCCGGGCCTCCTGCTCGGCCAGCAGCCGCTCCGCGCGCTCCCGCGCCTCCCGCAGCGCGGCCAGCCCTTCGCCCCGCCGCTCCTCCGCCTCGGCGAGCGCGCCCGCCCTGGCCTCCGCGGCCGTGCTCCGCGCGGCCGCCACGATCTCCTCGGCCCGCTCCTCGGCCCGGCTCCGTACCGTCCCGGCGGCCTCGCGCGCCGCGTCCCGCAGCGACCTGGCCGCCGCCTCCGCCTCGTCCGCCAGGCGCCGCGCGTCCTCCAGCGCGTCCGCCCGCAGCGCCTCGGCCTCCTCCTCCGCGAGCGCGAGGATCTCCTGCGCGCGCCGCCCCAGGGTCTCGTACCGCTGCGGCGGCAGTTCGGCCACGAACTCCCGCAGCCGCACCGCCTCCGCGGTCAGTTCCCCGGCCCGCGCGGCCAGTTCGTCCACCCGGCGCCGCGCGGCGTCCCGGTCCGACTCAAGACCGGCGACGGCCCGGTCCACCTGCTCGGTCCGGTAGCCCCGCCCCCATACGACAGCGAAACCGCTCATGACTGACGCCCCTTTCCCCGATCCAGGATGCAACACCCCGGGCCGGCGGAAAGGGGCGCCCATGCGCCAAGCTCCGGCTTAAAGCAGCCCGTCCCACATCTGCTCGAGCAGCACCGACCACCAGCTCTCCGGCGACGACAGCGCCGCCGGGTCCAGCATCGCCAACTGCGCCTGGAAGTCGACCGTCCAGCGGCCCGCCTGCTCCGGCGTCAGCCCGAACCGCAGCCGCCACATCCGCCCCAGCAGGCCCAGGCACCGGGTGAATTCCGGCAGCCCGCTGTTGACGAACTGCGGCGCCACCGACCGCCCGTCCGGGCCCGCCTCCACCGGCACGGCCACGATGTGCGCGGTTCCGTACTGCACGCAGATCGCCCGCCCGAAGTCCGACCCGATCACCAGGTACGAACCCGCGTCGGACGCCGGCGGCACCTGCCGCTGCGCGGCCAGTTCGGCGAGCGTCGGCACCACCGGCTGAGCCGGCTGCGCCCAGAAGAAGGGCCCGAAGTCCGCCGGCAGGCCCGCCCACACCAGCGTGCGCGCCACCAGCTCCGGCACCCCCTGACGCGACACGGCCCGCTGGTCGAACCGGCAGATCCCCTGCGGCCCGAACGCGCCCACCAGCTCCTGCGCGACGGCCTCCGGCGGGACCGGCGGCACGGGCTGCACCGGCGGCAGCGGCACACGCAGCGGCGCCGGACGCGCCGGACCATCGGCCACCTGGTGCAGCTCACCCTGGTGAACGAGGAGTTGCCGCATCCCCTGCTGACGGCTCGCGTGATCCCGCCCGTACGGGGCGATCGACGTGATCCGCGCCTGCGGCCACGTCTCCCGGATCATCCGGGCGCAGTACCCGCCGGGCAGCTCGCACGACTCCAGCTCGGTGTGCAGCTCCAGCACCTGCTGCGGCGGCACGTTCATCACCCGCAGCTCGTGCAGGATCTGCCACTCGGGGTGCGGCGTACCGGGCGCGGAGCGGCGGATCAGCTGGGCCTCGGACCCGTCGGGCGCGCGGTACCGCAGCACGGCCTGGTAGCCGGGGCCCACGGTCGGCAGACCGGTCGGCGGCTGCTGCGGGTAGCCGTACGCGGGCGGCGCCGGAGCCGGCGGAACGGGCCCCGGAGGCGGCAGCGGACCGGGCGCGCCGCCCGGACCCGGCCGGGCCAGCATCGTCTCGGCGTGGTGCACCCCGCCGCCGGGGGGACCGGGAGGCGCCGGGGGCGGCGGTGCGCCATGGCCGCCCGGCGCACCCGGAGGGCCGGGCGGAGGAGGCGTACCCGGACCCGGCTGCGCCAGCATCGTCGCCGCGTGGTGCACCCCACCACCCGCGGGCGGGGTCGCACCCGGAGGAGCCGGAGGCGACGGAGGACCCGGCGGAGGCGTCGCACCGGGGCCGCCCGGCGCACCCGGAGGACCCGGCGGAGGAGGCGTACCCGGACCCGGCTGCGCCAGCATCGTCGCCGCGTGGTGCACCCCACCACCCGCGGGCGGCGTCGCACCCGGAGGAGCCGGAGGCGACGGAGGACCCGGCGGAGGCGTCGCACCGGGGGGCAGCTGCGAGACCATTCGCGTCGGTACATAGCCGTCGGCCGGGGCCCCGGGCGCACTCGGGCCCGACGCGGGCGGGCGCGCGCCGGGCGTACCCGGAGCCCCGGGCGGCGGCGGAGTCGTGGGACCCGTCCCGCGCGACGGCCTGGCACCGCGCGGCGGGAGGGTGGCCTTGCTGGTGGCGGCGTCCGCGATGTCGCCCGCCGCGGGGCCCGCCTGCTGGTCGAGCGCGGGCACGACGGCGGTACGCGGCAACTGGCTGCCGCCCGACATCAGCGCGGTCGGGGCGTCGGCGCCCACCGCCGGCGGCGGGGTGTCGTCGTCGTCCGACCCGGACAGCGGCGGCGCGAACACGGTCGCGGGCAGCGGTACGGAGGCGTCGTCGCCCTCGGCGCCGGGCGCGCTGACGTCGCTCCACGGCGCCGAGGCGGGCACCCCGTCGGGAGTGGTGGGCTCGTGGTCCACGGGCGCGGCCGGCCAGACGGCGGCCTCGCCGTGCGGCCCGCCCCCCGCAGGCGCCGGGCCGACGGACGCGGCGGGCACGGCGTCGGCGGGATCCCCCGGCTGCCCGCCCGCGCCGGAAGCACCGGCGCCCGAAGCACCCGTGCCGGAAGCGCCCCCACCGGAGGTGTCCCCGCCCGAGGTGCCCCCACCGGAGACGCCCTCACCGGAGGTGTCCCCGCCCGAGCTGCCCCCACCGGAGCGCCGGTCCGGGATGCCCAGCCGGTCCGCCGCCTCCTGCAACCACTCCGGAGGCGTCAGCAGGAACGACGTCTGGTTCAGGTCGATCCGCTCCGGCTGCGCGGCGGGAGCGGCCGGCGCCCCCGCGAGGGCCCCGTACTCCTCCTCGTACCGGCGGATCACCTCACCCACCGGCAGCCCCGGCCACAACGTGGCCTCACCGCTGTCCCGGGCGATCACCAGCCGCTGACGGGCGCCGTCCGAGCCCGGTCCGCCCCCCGGGCCCGCGGCCCGGGAGGGATCCCCGCCCCGGGCCTCCGCCCACACCACGAACCCCAGCTCGAACTCCCGCACCCGCACCTCACGGTGCTGGTACGCGGGCACGTCACCGTTGACCCACTCTTCCGCCCGCTCCTGCGCCTGCGCGAAGGTCACCATCGAAAGCTCACTCCCCCACCGGAACGGCCCGCGCGAAGCCGCCGTCCACCATCAGGTTCGCCACCGTCTCCAGCTCCGGCGGATTACCCGCCAGCCGCAGGAGGAACTCGTCGAAGTCCGCCCCGCACGGCAGCAGCAACCGGTCCACCCGCTCCTGCACCGTCAGGCCGTCCTGATCCCGCGCGTCGTCGTACGCGCAGAACCACACCGAGCCCACGTCACCGCCGCCCCGCACCTTCACCGCCAGCAGACCGCCCTGCACGAAGGCCACGCCCAGGTAATCCTTCGTCAGATGATCACGCAGACACTTGTTGACGTACACCAGGTCGTTGATCGCCGCCTCGTCGCGCACCGTGAAGAACGGCTGATCGACCAGGAGCCCCAGCTCCGCGTCGAGCGCGGCGCCGACCGGCGCGCACCCCCCCGCCGCCTTCAGGAACGACCGGTACGCCTCCGGGAGCCGGTACCCCAGGTCCTCCTCCACGCCCTGCAACTGCGCCTCGGACACCGACAGCGCGCCCTTCGGCAGCCCGAAGTGCGCCGGACGGGTCTCCTGCAACGGACGCGTACCGCGCTTGCCGTGGTCCACCGCGGCCGTCACCAGCCCACCGTGGTGCCTCAGCAGCGCCTTCACCTCCACCGGCACCAGCTCCATGCGCCGCGTACCGGCCACGTGATGCCACGTCCAGCCGTGCGGCGTCGCCACCGCCGGCACCGTGTCCCACAGCTCGTGCCCCGCCGCGGACAGGGCGGCGTTCGCCGACACGTAGTCCGTCAGCCGCAGCTCGTCCACGCCGAACCCCTCCGGCGGCTCGGCGATCTCCGCCACCGCGCGGGCGTACGGCGAGAAGTCCGGGTGACCGTTCCCGTCCACCCGCACCCCACCGGGATGCCGGGCGGCGCGGACCGGGTCCGGGAAGTGCACGACCTGCCCGGCGTAGGCCGCGTTCGGTGGCGCGGCACTCTGCCCGAGCCGACCTGTCGTCATGGCGGATGCCCCCTGCTGCTGCTGGCTGGTCCGCACAGCCTAAGCGGTGGGCCGACAGGGGGGACCCGCCCTCCGCTCCGGTGACCGACCGTCACACTCGGGTGACCCCTTGACGACAGGACGACACGCCGATCACACGTTTCAGTGCCCCCGCTTCCCCATCGGCTCACCCATTTGGCAGGCTGTCCCACGCAACTCGGGGGATTGCAGAGGGGACACCACGCATCATGCACACAGCGCGACCAGGCACAACGCCAGCAACCGGCGACCCACGCCTCAGCTGGAGCAGCACCGGTCCCGACCTCACCCCCATACTCCGCCACCGCCGCGACGGCATCCTGCCCACGGTCGGAGCAGCACTCTCCGTACGCGGCGCGACCCTCACCTGCACCGCCGGCCGCGGCGACCGGCCGCCCGTCCTGCACCCCCTCGTACAGGATTTCCTCGACACCCTCACCAGCGGACAGCGCGAACGCTTCACCGGCCGCTGCCCCGAAGCGATCCTCCTCTCCCGGCACCTCGCCGCCACCGAGGGGAACCGCTCCAAACGCGCCCAGCGCAAACCCCTCAGCCAGGGCGAAGCCCGCCGGTCCCTGAAGAACGCCAAGATCACCGCCCGCCGCATCCGCGAGGACGGCGACCCCCTCCACGGCAGCTACGCCGCCCCCTGCCGCTCCTGCGCCGCGCTCCTCGCCCACTTCGGCGTACGCCCCATCGACCCCACCACCGCCCAGAACGGCTGACCCCACGCACATGCCCGACCTGAACACCACCCGCTTCCCCGTCGCCGTCGACGCAGCCCTCAGGGAAGCGGGCTGGCAGCCCGGCCGCTGGGACATCGCACAGGCCGAACACTGGGCCGACGCCCTCCGCGCCCACGTCTCCCCGGCCGGCCACCGGCACAGCGTCTTCCCCGCCGCCGTCGAAGCCTGGGCAGAATTCGGCGGCCTGCGCATCACCGCACCCGGACCCGGGCGCCAGATCGCCCCCACACCGGTCCACCTCGACCCGCTCGCAGGGCTCCACCACGCCCGCAGCCTCGCCGACCTCGGCCGCGCCCTCGACACCGACATGGCCCCCCTCGGCGAAGAGGCCGACAACAGGGCCGTCCTCGCCATCGACGCCGAAGGGCGCGTCTACAGCCTCGACCACGCCGGCGACTGGTTCCTCGGACCCGGCATCGACCACGCGCTGGCCACCCTGATCACCGGCGCCCAGCCCGCCCGCCTCACCTCGACCTGAACCGGCCCCGGCCGGCCCTTCAGGCCGCGGGAACCGGCAGGACCGCCGACACCCGGAATCCACCCTCATCGGTCGGCCCCGACACGAACACCCCGCCCAGAGCCGTCACCCGCTCCCGCATCCCCACCAGACCATTGCCGCCGCTCGGCAGCCCCGCGTCCGCCGTACTGCCGTCCGTCGGTCCGTTCTCCACCTGCATCGCCACCTCACCACCCCGGTGAGCCAGCCGCACCACCACCTTCGCGCCCGCCGCGTGCTTGTGGACGTTCGTCAGCCCCTCCTGCACCACCCGGTACGCCGTCCGCTCCACCCGCGCACCGTACGGCCGCGCCTCCCCCATCACCTGCAACTCCACCACCATCCCGGCCTGCCGGGACTGCTCCACCAACTCCTCCAGGGCGTCCAGACACGGCCCGTCCTCCGCCGAGTCCGCCCCCGCGCCCTGCGTCCCCGCGCCGTCCGCCCCCACGGCGGCAGCGGCCGCGGCCACCCGTCCCACCGCCGCCAGCGGCACCGTCTCCCGGACAGGGACAGCGTCCCCCGCCCGCAGCACCCCCAGCATCTCCCGCAGCTCCGTCAGCGCCTGCCGCCCCATGTCCCCGACCAGCGCCGCGTTCTTCACCGCCTTCTGCGGATCCTTCAACGCCACCGCCTGAAGCGCCGCCGCGTGCACCACCATCAGGCTCACCCGGTGCGCCACCACGTCGTGCATCTCCCGCGCGATCCGCGTCCGCTCCTCGGTCCGCGCCATCTGCGCCTGCTGCTCCGCCCGGTCCGCCAGCAGCGACAGCTCCTGCTCCAGGCTGTCCGCCCGCTCCCGCAGGCTCTCCAGCAACCGCCGCCGCGCCCCTATGTACAGCCCGAACAGCACGGGCGGGGCGTTCATCCCCAGCGACAGGATCACCGCCATCAGCGGCACGTACCACGGCCCGGGATCGAAGTCGGCCGACGCGATGTCCTGCCGCAGCCGCACGAACGTCACGATCAGCACCGCCGCCAGAGACATCCCCGCCAGCACGGCGATGATCCGCCGGGGCACCTCGGAGGCGGCGAGCGTGTACAGCCCGACGACCCCCATCAGGTAACCCATTTCGGCGGGCGTGATCGCGATCGAGACCAGCACCACGACGACCGGCCACCGCCGCCGCACGACCAGCACCGCCCCCGCCACCAGCCCGAACAACACCCCGACGGGCACCGGCAACGCGGCACGGTCCGCGAACCCCACCCCCTCGACCGCGCACTCCACGGCGGACACCGCCGCCAGCGTCACATCCAGCACGGCACTGCGCCGCCGCCCCCACCACCGGCCACGGGCGGTCATACCCGCGGCGTCCTGGTGCGCCCCCGTTGTGGTCATGTCCTCCAGCCTACGGGCGGCCGCGACCCCTTTTCCGGCGGCTCCGCCGGCACGAACGACCCCGGTCCGCACCCACAGGGCCCACTGATCCCTCGCGCACCTGAGGGACGCCCGGACGGTCGCGGCAGCGAGGCATCTCCACCCCGAGCTCCTGGTCCGGTGGCCTTGTCGTCGAAGTCGGCCGAAGCACCGACTTGTACCGTCGCATCGAGGGCTGTTGGTACGGCATAGTAGGGGCTGCCGTCGCGTCCGACCTCAAGAAGCGGACATAGCGGACGAACCATCCCGGGTCGTCTAATGGCAGGACAAATGGTTTTGGTCCATTGAATGAGGGTTCGATTCCTTCCCCGGGAGCTCACGTTCGGGTCCTGACCTCACCGTCAGGACCCGCTCTCGTTCCCCGGGCCCCCCGCCCCCATTTCCGCTCCGAAACCCCCCGGTATCCTGCGGGTGTCCACCACCCGAAGCCGAAGGGCATTCCCGTGAGCGCCAACCGCCCGGCAGCCGTCGTCGTCCTCGCAGCGGGTGAGGGCACCCGCATGAAGTCGAAGACCCCCAAGGTCCTGCACCAGATCTGCGGGCGCTCGCTCGTGGGTCACGTCGTCTCCGCGGCGCGTGAGTTGCGGCCCGCGCACCTCTGCGTGGTCGTGGGGCACGCTCGCGAGCAGGTGACCGCGCACCTCGACGAGCACTACGCCGGTACCCGCACCGCCGTGCAGTACGAGCAGAACGGCACCGGTCACGCCGTGCGCATGGCGCTGGAGGAGCTGGGCGCCGGGGCGCTGGACGGGACCGTCGTGGTCGTGTGCGGTGACACCCCGCTGCTGGCCGGGGAGACGCTGACCGCGCTCGCGGAGACGCACGCGGCCGACGGCAACGCCGTGACCGTGCTGACCGCCGAGGTTCCGGACTCGACCGGGTACGGGCGGATCGTGCGGGACCCGGAGACGGGTGCCGTGACGGCGATCGTGGAGCACAAGGACGCCACCCCGGCGCAGCGCGCGATCCGGGAGATCAACTCCGGGGTGTTCGCGTTCGACGGGAAGCTGCTGGCGGACGCGCTGGGGAAGGTCCGGACGGACAACAGCCAGGGTGAGGAGTACCTCACCGATGTGCTGGGGATCCTGCGGGAGGCCGGGCACCGGGTGGGTGCGTCGGTCGCGGGCGACCACCGGGAGATCCTGGGGATCAACAACCGCGTGCAGCTCGCGGAGGCGCGGCGGCTGCTGAACGACCGGTTGCTGGAGCGGGCGATGATGGCCGGCGTGACGGTCGTGGATCCGGCGTCGGTGTTCCTGGACGTGACGGTGACGTTCGAGCGGGACGTGGTGGTGCACCCGAACACGGAGCTGACGGGTGCGACGCATCTGGCGGAGGACGCCGAGGTGGGTCCGAACAGCCGGCTGAAGGACACGAAGGTCGGCCGGGGCGCCCGGGTGGACAACACGGTGGCGGACCGCGCGGACGTCGGCGAGGGCGCGACGGTGGGCCCGTACGCGTACTTGCGTCCGGGCACGCTGCTGGGCGCGAAGGCGAAGGCCGGCACGTACGTGGAGATGAAGAACGCCCGCGTGGGCGAGGGGTCGAAGGTGCCGCACCTCTCCTACGTCGGGGACGCGACGATCGGCGAGTATTCGAACATCGGCGCCGCGAGTGTCTTCGTGAACTACGACGGTGAGAGCAAGCACCACACGACGATCGGGTCGCACTGCCGCACCGGCTCGGACAACATGTTTGTGGCTCCTGTCACGGTCGGGGACGGCGCGTACACCGCCGCCGGCTCCGTGATCACCAAGGACGTGCCGCCCGGTTCGCTCGCCGTCGCCCGTGGCCAGCAACGGAATATCGAGGGTTGGGTCGCCCGGAAGCGGCCCGGCAGTGCTGCCGCGCAGGCGGCTGTGACGGCCTCCGAGCAGGCTTCTCACGAGGACTGACCGGAAACAGGTGCGTCGAACTCGGCGTACCGTGATACGTGCACACAAATTCGGCTGGTTCGCGCGAAAGTGGTCGCGGCCAGAGGACACGTCTGAGGAGACAGTGCTGTGACCGGGATCAAGACGACCGGCGAGAAGAAGCTGATGCTCTTCTCCGGCCGCGCCCACCCCGAGCTGGCCGAGGAGGTTGCGCACCTGATGGGTGTCGGCCTCGTGCCGACGAAGGCGTTCGATTTCGCCAACGGTGAGATCTACGTCCGGTTCCAGGAATCGGCCCGTGGTGCGGACTGCTTCCTGATGCAGAGCCACACGGCTCCCATCAACAAGTGGATCATGGAGCAGCTGATCATGATCGATGCTCTGAAGCGGGCTTCGGCCCGGAGCATCACCGTGATCATCCCGTCGTACGGCTACGCGCGGCAGGACAAGAAGCACCGTGGTCGTGAGCCGATCTCGGCCCGACTCGTGGCCGACCTGCTGAAGTGCTCGGGTGCGGACCGGATCCTCACGGTGGACCTGCACACCGACCAGATCCAGGGCTTCTTCGACGGCCCGGTGGACCACCTGACGGCGCTTCCGGTGCTCGCGGACTACGTCGGCACCAAGGTGGACCGCTCGAAGCTGACGGTCGTCTCGCCGGACGCCGGCCGTGTCCGTGTCGCCGACCGCTGGTGCGACCGGCTGGACGCTCCGCTGGCGATCGTGCACAAGCGCCGTGACAAGGACGTCGCCAACCAGGTGACCGTCCACGAGGTGGTCGGTGAGGTCGAGGGCCGGGTGTGCGTCCTGGTCGACGACATGATCGACACCGGTGGCACGATCTGCGCCGCGGCCGAGGCGCTGTTCGCGCACGGTGCGGAGGACGTCATCGTGACCGCGACGCACGGCATCCTGTCGGGTCCGGCGGCGGACCGGCTGAAGAACTCGAAGGTGAGCGAGTTCGTGCTGACGAACACGCTGCCGACGCCGGGTGAGCTCGAGCTGGACAAGATCACGGTGCTGTCGATCGCGCCGACGATCGCCCGCGCGGTGCGCGAGGTGTTCGAGGACGGTTCGGTGACGAGCCTCTTCGAGGAGCAGGGCTGATCACTCGTTGATCGTCAAGGCCGTCCCGACCTCGCCGGTCGGGGCGGCCTTCCGCGTTCGGTAGACTGGTGGGGTTGCTCGGCGAGGGAGGCCGCATCCGTTGGGGTGCGGCGGTCCGTTATCGACGCGCTCTTCGTAGCAGGCCAAGTCCAGTCGTGGCCGGGTGACCACGACCGTTGATCCGTCTGTCACTTACGAGGAGTGCACATGTCCGAGGTGAAGCTCACCGTCCAGACCCGTTCCGAGTTCGGCAAGGGCGCTGCCCGCCGTATCCGCCGCGCGAACCAGGTTCCGGGTGTGCTGTACGGCCACGGCTCCGACCCGATCCACCTGACGCTGCCGGGTCACGAGCTGCTGCTGGCGCTGCGTACGCCGAACGTCCTGATCGCCCTGGACATCGACGGCAAGTCCAACGAGCTGGCCATCCCGAAGGCCGTGCAGCGCGACCCGCTGAAGGGCTTCCTGGAGCACGTCGACCTCCAGCTCGTCCAGCGTGGCGAGAAGGTCAACGTCGAGATCCCGGTGCACACCGAGGGCGAGCTGGCCGCGGGTGGCAACCTGCTGGAGCACGTGCTGAACGCGCTGCCGGTCGAGGCCGAGGCCACCCACATCCCCGAGTCCGTCTCGGTCTCCGTCGAGGGCCTGGAGGCCGGTGCCTCCATCCTGGCGAAGGACATCCAGCTGCCGAAGGGCACCACGCTGGCCGTCGAGGGTGACACCGTCGTCCTCCAGGTCCTGGCCGCGCAGGCCGAGGAGCCGTCGGGCGAGGCCGCCGAGGGCGAAGAGGCCGCCGAGGCCTGAGCCGTCCTGGGCTCTGCTTGACGGGGTGGCGGGCTGCGGCCCGCCACCCCGTTTCCCTGTTCTGTGTACGTGTACGCATACGAGGAGACTGACGACATGACGACGGCGACGGGGGCCGGTGCGCCCTGGCTGATCGTGGGTCTGGGCAACCCGGGGCCGGAGTACGCCGCGAACCGCCACAATGTCGGGTTCATGGTGGCCGATCTCCTGGCGGAGCGGATCGGCGGGAAGTTCAAGCGGGCGGGCAAGACGCAGGCGCAGGTGGTGGAGGGCCGCATCGGTCCTCCGGGGCCGGCGAGCCGCCGGGTGGTGCTGGCGAAGCCGATGTCGTACATGAATCTGTCGGGCGGTCCGGTGACGGCGCTGCGGGACTTCTACAAGGTGCCGACGGCGCACATCGTGGCGGTCCATGACGAGCTGGACATCGATTACGGCACGTTGCGGCTGAAGCTGGGCGGCGGGGACAACGGTCACAACGGTCTGAAGTCGATGACGAAGGCGATGGGGCCGGACTATCACCGGGTCCGGTTCGGGATCGGGCGTCCGCCGGGCCGGATGCAGGTTGCCGACTTCGTGCTGAGGGACTTCTCCTCGACGGAGCGCAAGGAGCTGGACTACTTGGTCGACCGGGCGGCCGACGCGGTGGAGTGCCTGGTGTCGGAGGGGCTGGAGCGGGCGCAGTCGGCGTACAACTCCTGATCTTTCCGGACCGGAATTGACCGGGTGCGGTCAGGTACCCGAGGATCGCGCCCCATGAGCAAGAAGCGGAGTTCAGCCCTCCCGTATGCCCGCGGTGCCGCGATGGCGCTGGTCGCGTTGGTGCTGGTGGTGGCCGGGGCGTGGGCGTCGTGGGGTTCGGCGCAGCATGTGCTGCTGTCGAAGGGCCGGGAGCACGGCACGCTGACGGTCACGGGGTGTTCGACGGACATCTGTACGGGGCGGTTCGACCCGGAGGGGCCGGCGGGGGCGCGTACGGACATGACGATCGACCATTCGGTGGCGGTGGAGAAGGGCGGCCGGTATCCGGTGGTGGTGAAGCCGGACACGACGGAGCTGGTGCGTACGGGGTGGGCGGGCGGTCTGCACGCGTGGTTGCCGCTGGGTGGGGCGTTGCTGCTGGCGGCGTTGGTGATCGGAGGCGGGATGCGGTTGCCGAGGCTGGCGTGGGTGTCGGCGTCGGCGGGCGGGGCGTTGCTGGTGGGGGCGTTCTTCGCACTGTGAGCGCGCGGCCGCCGGCCGGCCGCGAGCGGCCCACTCGGGGGCGGGGCGCTGCGGCGGCGGAGCCGCGAGGCGCCCTCTCGGCACGGAACCGGCCCGGCCTCGACGCGTGAGGGGGCGCCCGGTTATCACCGGGCGCCCCCTCGTGCCGTTCTCCGCGTGTGGTGTCAGCCGGTGTTGCGCAGGCCGGCGGCCACGCCGTTCACCGTCAGCAGCAGGGCCCGCGCGAGCAGCGGGTCGGGCTCCTCCCCGCGCTCGACGGCGGCCCGCTGGCGGGCGAGGAGCGCGACCTGGAGGTAGGAGATCGGGTCCAGGTAGGCGTCGCGGATGGCGAAGGTCTGCTGGAGCACCGGGTTGGAGTCGAGCAGTTCCTCACCACCGGTCACGCGCAGCACCTCGCTGACCGTCAGCGCGTGCTCGGCCTCGATGTCGTCGAAGACGTGCCGCAGGTTCTCGGGTACCAGCGTCTCGACGTAGTGGCGGGCGATCCGCAGGTCCGTCTTGGCGAGGGTCATCTCGACGTTGGACAGGAAGTTGCGGAAGAAGTGCCACTGCCCGTACATCTCGTCGAGTACGGCGCCGAGGCCTGCCTCGCGGAGAGCCTTGAGGCCGGAGCCGACTCCGTACCAGCCGGGGACGATCTGCCGCGACTGGGTCCAGCCGAAGACCCACGGGATGGCCCTGAGCCCGTCGAGCGAGACGCCCGAGCCGGGGCGGCGGGAGGGCCGCGAGCCCAGGTGCAGGTCGGCGAGCTGGTCGACGGGTGTGGATGCCAGGAAGTACGTCGGCAGATCGGGGTCCTCGACCAGCCTGCGGTACGCGTCGTGGGCGGCGTCCGAGACGGTGTCCATGGCCGCGTCCCAGCGGGCGAGGGCCTCGTCGGACTGGCGCGGCGCGGTGTGCAGGGCGGAGGCCTGGAGCGTCGCGGCGACCGTCAGTTCCAGGTTCTCGCGGGCCAGCGACGGGATGAGGTACTTGTCGGAGATGACCTCGCCCTGCTCGGTGACCTTGATCTCACCCTCGAGGGTGCCCCAGGGCTGGGCGAGGATCGCGTCGTGGGAGGGGCCGCCGCCACGGCCGACGGTGCCGCCGCGACCGTGGAAGAGGCGGAGGCGGACGCCGTAGCGGTGGGCGACGTCGCGCAGCCGCCGCTGGGCGCGGTGGATCTCCCACTGGCTGGTGGTGATGCCGCCGAACTTTGAGGAGTCGGAGTAACCGAGCATGACCTCCTGGACGTCGCCGCGCAGCGAGACCAGCCTGCGGTACGACGGGTCGGCGAGCATGTCGTCGAGGATGACGTCGGCGGCCTTGAGCTCGTCGGTGGTCTCCAGCAGCGGCACGATGCCGATCTTGGCCCAGCCGGCGTGCAGGTCGACGAGTCCGGCCTCGCGGGCGAGGACGGCGGCGGCGAAGACGTCGTCGGCGCCCTGGCACATCGAGATGATGTAGGACTCGATGACCTCGGGGCCGAAGCGTTCGAAGGCCTCCTTGACCGTGTGGAAGACGCCGAGGGTCTTCGTTCCGGCCGCGTCGAGCGGGGCGGGCGAGGGGGCCAGGGGGCGCCGGGAGCGCAGCTCCTTGGCGAGGAGCTTCTGCCGGTAGTCGCGGGGCATGTCCGCGTACCGCCAGGATTCCTCGCCGAGACGGTCGAAGAGCTGGCCGAGGGCGTGGTGGTGGGCGTCGGCGTGCTCGCGGACGTCCATGGTGGCGAGCTGGAGGCCGAACGCGGACAGGGTCCGGATGGTGCGGTCCATGCGGCCGTCGGCGAACAGGCCGCCGCGGTGCTCGCGCAGCGAGGTCTGGATCAGGGTGAGGTCGTGGATCAGCTCGGCGGTGCCGAGGTAGTCGCGGCCCTCCTGGTGGGCGGTGCCCCTGGCGAGGCGTTCGCGGGTGTTGACCAGCTTCTGGCGCACGCAGGTGGCCTTGAGCCGGTAGGGCTCCTCGGCGTTGAGGCGCTTGTAGCGGGGGCTGATCTCGGGGAGCCGCTCCAGGTCCTGCTGGAGGGAGTCGAGGAGCTCCTGGGTGGCGCCCGCGTAGCGGATGGAGTTGGACAGCTGGCTGCGCAGGTGGTCGATGAGCTCGATCGCGTCGGTGATGCCGTGCTCGTGCTGGAGGATCAGCACGTCCCAGGTGACGGCGGGGGTGACGTTGGGGTTGCCGTCGCGGTCGCCGCCGATCCAGGTGCCGAAGGTCAGCGGGCGGGTGCCCGGGGGCAGCTCGACGCCGACGCGCTCCAGCTCGGCGGCGAGGTCCTCGAGGACGTCGCCGACGGCGCCCGCGTGCAGCTCGTCGAGGTAGTAGATCGCGTTGCGCGCCTCGTCGGTCGGCTCGGGGCGGACGACGCGGAGTTCGTCGGTCTGCCAGATGAGGTCGATGGCCTCGGCCAGGCGCAGGTCGTGGCGGCGCCGGTCGGAGGCGATGACGGGGGTTTCCAGCAGCTCGGCGACGCGGCGGAGCTTGTTGAGCACGGAGCGTCGCGCGGCTTCGGTGGGGTGTGCGGTGAAGACGGGCCGGACGTTGAGGTGCTTGACCGTCTCGCGTACGTGCGCGGGGTCGCCGTCCTTGAGCATGTCCGCGGTGCGGGCGAGCAGGCCGCCCTCGGCGGCGCGCTTCTCGCGCAGCTCCTTGCCGCGGTGCACCTGCTCGGTGACGTTGGCGAGGTGGAAGTAGGTGGAGAAGGCGCGCACCAGCTTGGCGGCGGTCTCCAGGTCGGTGTCGCCGAGCAGCTCGGCGGCGGCCTCGCCGTTCTCGCGGGTGAGGTGGCGGACCTTCTCGACGAGGTCGAGAAGCTCGTGTCCTTCCTGCCGGACGAGGGTCTCGCCCAGCAGGTCGCCCAGTCGGCGGATGTCGGCGCGCAGCTCGGCGCTGGCGGAGGTTGTCTGGTCGGCACTGCTCACAGGTGCGGCTCCTTGCAGTGTTTGAGCACGTCTGGAGGGGTACTGGAGGCTTGCGGACCGCGCTGTCCGACGACACCCAGGATAGGTGGCCATTCCGGAGCCACCTTCCCCAGCCCTCTTGCCGCGTGCCGAACCGCTGCCATACTTACGTCGCCGTAGGTTACGGGACCGTAGCCTCGGCTTCCGTTGTATCCCTCACCCCCTGGGGACCCCATGACCTCACGCTCCGACGTGCTCGAGACTTCGGACCCGTCCGCCTCCTCCTCTCCGGACCTGCCTCCCGCCACGCTCGGCGGGGACAGCAAGCGTTCGATCGAACAGATCGCGCTGCTGTTCTTCATCGCGGTGCCCTTCCTGGCCCTGCTCGCGGCGGTGCCGCTGGCGTGGGGCTGGGGGGTGAGCTGGCTGGATCTGGGGCTGCTGGTGGCGATGTACTACATCGGTTGCCACGGCATCACGATCGGTTTCCACCGCTACTTCACGCACGGCGCGTTCAAGGCGAAGCGTCCGCTGCGGATCGCGCTGGCGATCATGGGGTCGTTGGCGGTGGAGGGGCCGCTGGTGCGCTGGGTGGCGGATCACCGCAAGCACCACAAGTTCTCGGACGCGGAGGGCGACCCGCATTCGCCGTGGCGGTTCGGTGAGACCGTGCCGGCGCTGATGAAGGGCCTGTGGTGGGCCCACATCGGCTGGATGTTCGACGAGGAGCGCACCCCGCAGGCGAAGTACGCGCCGGATCTGATCAAGGACCCGGCGATCCGCCGGATCTCCCGGCAGTTCATCGGCTGGACGATCCTGTCGCTGGCGATCCCGCCGCTGGTGGGCGGTCTGGTGACGATGTCGTGGTGGGGCGCCTTCACGGCGTTCTTCTGGGGTTCTCTGGTGCGGGTGGCGCTGCTGCACCATGTGACGTGGTCGATCAACTCGATCTGTCACGCGGTCGGCAAGCGCCCGTTCAAGTCGCGTGACCGCAGTGGGAACGTGTGGTGGCTGGCGGTTCTGTCGTGCGGCGAGTCGTGGCACAACCTGCACCACGCGGATCCGACGAGTGCGCGGCACGGTGTGATGCGGGGGCAGATCGACTCCAGCGCGCGGCTGATCCGCTGGTTCGAGAAGCTGGGCTGGGCCTACGACGTGCGCTGGCCGACCGCGTCCAGGATCGAAGCCCGACGCCAGGACAGTGCCGCGAAAGCGGCATGATGGACGGTGTGGCGATCGACGGCAGTGGCACCAGTGGCAGCGACAAACCCAGGCGCGGGCGCCGTGTCCGGATGACGGGCGCGGAGCGCCGGCAGCAACTGCTCGACATCGGCCGCACGCTCTTCGCCGAGCGGGGCTTCGAGGGCACGTCGGTGGAGGAGATCGCCGCGAAGGCGGGCGTCTCCAAGCCGGTGGTGTACGAGCACTTCGGCGGCAAGGAAGGTCTGTACGCGGTCGTCGTGGACCGTGAGATGCGCCAGTTGCTCGACATGGTGACCGGCGCCCTGACGGCGGGGCACCCGCGTGAGCTGCTGGAGCAGGCGGCGTTCGCGCTGCTCGACTACATCGAGACGTACACGGACGGTTTCCGCATCCTGGTGCGGGACTCGCCGGTCGCCCAGTCGACGGGTACGTTCGCGTCGTTGATCTCGGACATCGCCACGCAGGTGGAGGACATCCTGGGCCTGGAGTTCAAGGCCCGGGGCTTCGATCCGAAGCTGGCGCCGCTGTACGCCCAGGCGCTGGTGGGGATGGTGGCGCTGACCGGCCAGTGGTGGCTGGACGCCCGGAAGCCCGAGAAGGCGGAGGTCGCGGCCCACCTGGTGAACCTGGCGTGGCACGGGCTCGACGGTCTGGAGCCGAAGCCCCGCCTGATAGGGCACCGCAAGAGCTGACCACGTCGGGGCGCGGGCGCGGTCGCGCGGTGCGCCCCGACGCTGTCGTGCGGCGGGGGTTGCCGGTAAGTGGGGCGTCACCCCGTCGGCTCCTGGCTCCTGGTGGCGACCGCGAACACGCGGCGGAACGGGAACACCGTGCCGTGCGGGCCCGGCGGGTAGGCCTTGCGGAGCAGGTCGCGGTACTGGGCGAGGAATTCGGCGACCGCTTCGTCGTCGCCGTCCAGGGCGGTGAGGACGGGGCGCATGGCGGTGCCCTTCACCCAGTCGAGGACCGGGTCCTCGCCCTGGAGGAGCTGTGAGTAGACCGTTTCCCAGACGTCGACGGCCAGGCCGAGGTCGGCCAGGCGCGTGAGGTACTCGGCGGCGTCGAGGATGTGGACGAAGCGGCGGCCGTGGCCGGTGAGCCGGGCGCGCCACTGGGGGGTCTCGCACAGTTCGCCGAGGAGCGCGTGGCTGGGTGAGGTGAAGTTGGCGGGCACCTGGAAGGCGAGCGTGCCGCCGGGCACGAGCCCCTCGGTCCAGACGGGGAAGGATTCGGGGTGGTTGGGCACCCACTGGAGCGCGGCGTTGGAGATGATCAGGTCGTACGGTTCGTCGGGCGTCCAGTGCGCGGCGTCGGCGGGGCGGAAGTCGAGCCAGCCGCCGCCCTCGGTGGTGCCGGCGTGGTGCTTCTCGGCCTGTTCCAGCATCTCGGGCGAGAGGTCGTAGCCGGTGATGCGGGCGTGCGGCCAGCGGTCGGCGAGCAGCGCGGTGACGTTGCCCGGTCCGCATCCCAGGTCGGCGATGCGGGGCGAGCGGCCCTCGGCGGTGGCGGGCAGTTCGGGTATGCGGGCGAGCAGGTCGAGGAACGGTCGTGCACGGTGGGAGGAGTGGCGCAGATACTGCTGCGGATCCCAGATCGGTGCGGAATACATGTTCGAGCCCCCTTGCTGGAACGAAGTGCCGAAGCGGAACGGAGTCCCGGCCCCGTCATGCCCAATGGTCCAGCCACATATTTCTTGACGTCAAGAGACTTCACGTCGACAGATCGCCTACACTGATCGCCATGGAGGACGAGGTCGACCGACTGGTCGCTGCATGGCGCCGCGAGCGCCCCGACCTCGACGTGGAACCGCTCGAGGTGCTCAGCCGCGTCTCCAGGCTGGCCCGCCACCTCGACCGGGCCCGCAGGCTCGCCTTCTCCGAGCACAACCTGGAGCCCTGGGAGTTCGACGTCCTGACGTCGCTGCGCCGTGCCGGCGCCCCCTACCAGCTCTCCCCCGGCCAGTTGCTCACCCAGACGCTGGTCACCTCGGGCACCATGACCAACCGCATCGACCGGCTCGCCAAGAAGGGCCTGGTCGAGCGGCTGCCCGACCCCAGCGACCGCCGAGGCGTCCTGGTCCGCCTCACCGCCGAGGGCCGCGACCGCGCCGACCAGGCACTCGCCGGGCTCCTCGCGCAGGAGCGGGCCATCCTCGCGGAGCTGTCGCGCACCCAGCGCGCCGAGCTGGCCGCCCTGCTACGCCAGCTGACCGCCCCGTTCGACAACATCCCCGGCTAGGCCAGGCCCGAGTTCCGCCGGCCCCACCCCCGCCCGGCGGGCCAGGGCGACCGCCGCCAGCGTGGAGTGCACGCCCAGCTTCCCCAGCACGTTCTGCATATGCGTACGCACCGTGTGCGGGGAGAGGAACAGCCGCTCGGCCACCGCCTTGCGGCCCAGGCCCGCCACCATGCAGCGCAGCACCTCCCGCTCGCGCGGGGTGAGCGACTCCACCAGCCGCTCGCTCTCGGTGCGGTGCCTGCGCGCCGCCGTCAGCTCCCGCAGCACCCCGGTGAGCAGCGCGGGCGGCAGGTGCGTCTCGTCGCGCAGTACGCCCCGTATCACCGTCAGCAGCCGCTGGAGCGAACAGTCCTTGGCGACCCAGCCCGACGCCCCCGCCTGCAGGGCCAGCGCCGCCCTGCCCGGGTCGTCCCTCTCGGCCAGCACCACCGTACGCACCTCGGGGCGGCCCTCGCGGACCCCGGCCACGAGGGAGATGCCGTCCACGACGCCCTCGCCGTCGTCCGGCACGGCACGGGCGACCGCCGGCGTGTTCCCGGTGCCCAGGTCGGCGTCGACGAGCAGCACATCGAACCTGCGGCCCTCGGCCGTCGCCCGGTCCAGGCAGCGCAGCGCGGCGGGGCCGCTGCCGGCCGCCACGACGTCCACGTCGGGCTCGGCCGCCAGCGCGGCGGCGAGCGACTCGGCGAAGATGCGGTGGTCGTCCACCACCAGAACCCGGATACGGACCACTGACACCCCTATGTGTCGAGGAAACGGAGCAGCTGCGGGTACGGCGCCCGGAGCCCGAGGCCTCAGTGGTCGCACGGCCGCCGCCGTGCAGTGACTGTTACCCCCGCCCCGGGCGTCGTACCCGGCTGTCTCGCCCCCTGATCAGCACCGGCCCCCACCGGTGCCGTGCATCAGGGTACGGCGGCGCGGCCCGGGGGGACGGCGACTTGCCGAAACTCACCGACCCGCGCACACAAGGCCGTTGCTCCCGTGCCGCACCGGACCGCACCGCCCGCCGGTGCTCAGCCGACGCGCCGCGCCCCCGCCGACGGCACCGCCGGGAACACCCGCGGAGCCGTGTGCCCGGCGGCCGCGAACGCCTCCACGACCGCCTTCGCCACCGTGTCCGCGTCCACCGCCTCGACCAGCACGATCGCCGAACCGCCGAACCCGCCGCCCGTCATCCGCGCCCCCAGCGCCCCGGCCGCGATCGCGGACGAGACCGCCAGGTCCAGCTCCGGGCAGGAGACCCGCAGGTCGTCGCGGAGGGAGGCGTGCCCCTCGGTGAGGACCGGCCCGACCGCCCGCACGTCGCCCGCGTCCAGGAGGGCGATCGTCCGCTCGACGCGCCGGTTGTCGGACACCACATGACGGACGTACGAGCGAACCGTTTCGTCACCCAACCGCCGCAGGGCATCGGATAGGTGCGCGAACTCCACCTCGCGCAGCGTGCGCACACCGAGCGCCCGCGCGCCCGCTTCGCACCCGGCGCGCCGCTCGGCGTACGCGCCGTCGCCGAGCGCGTGCTTCACCCGGGTGTCGACGACCAGCAGGCGCAGGCCCCGGGCGTCGAGGTCGAACGGCACCTGGCGGGTCGACAGGTCACGGGTGTCGAGGTACAGGGCGTGGCCCTCGGTGCAGCACGCCGACGCCATCTGGTCCATCACGCCGCACGGGACGCCCACGAACGCGTTCTCGGCGCGCTGCCCGAGGACGGCCAGCTCCCGGGCGGCCAGCCCGAGCCCGTACAGGTCGTTCAGCGCGAGGGCGGTGACGACCTCCAGGGCGGCCGACGACGACAGTCCGGCGCCCGTGGGGACGGTGGAGGCGAGGTGGATGTCGGCGCCCGTGACGGGGTGGCCGGCCTCACGCAGCGCCCACACCACACCGGCCGGGTAGGCGGCCCAGCCGGCGTGGCCGAGCGGCTCCAGGGCGTCGACGTCCAGCTGGACCACACCCTGGTCGGTGTCGGCCGAGTGGACGCGCAACCGCCCGTCGGTGCGCCGCGAGACGGCGGCGACGGCGGTGTGCGGGAGCGCCAGCGGCATGACGAACCCGTCGTTGAAGTCGGTGTACTCGCCGATCAGGTTGACCCGGCCGGGCGCCTGCCACACCCCCTCGGGCGCGGCCCCGTACAGCCGGTGGAAGTCCTCCGCGACGCTCACGCCCCCGCCCCCGTCTCCGCCGCTCCGGCCCTGGCGAACTCCCAGGCGTCCGCCACGATGCCCGCCAGCTCCGGGCGGGACGGCTTCCAGCCGAGCCGGTCGCGCGCGGTGGCGGCCGAGGCGACCAGCACCGCCGGGTCGCCACCGCGGCGGGCGGAGACGACCTCGGGCACCGGGTGGCCGGTGACCTCGCGTACGGTCTCGATGACCTCGCGGACCGAGAAGCCGCTGCCGTTGCCGAGGTTGCAGATCAGGTGCTCGCCCGGGGTCACCGCGTCCAGGGCGAGCAGGTGCGCCTCGGCGAGGTCGGCGACGTGGATGTAGTCGCGCACACAGGTCCCGTCGGGCGTCGGGTAGTCGTCGCCGTACACCGAGATCGACGCCCGCCTGCCCAGAGCGACCTGGAGGACCAGCGGGATGAGGTGGGACTCGGGCTCGTGCCGTTCGCCGTACGCGCCGTGGGCGCCGGCGACGTTGAAGTACCTGAGCGAGGCGGCGGCCAGACCGTGGGCGGCGGCCTCGCCGGTGATCATGTGGTCGGCGGCGAGCTTGGAGGCGCCGTAGGGGCTGGTGGGGGCGGTGGGGTCGGTCTCGGTGATGGGCGTGGAGACCGGCTCGCCGTAGGTCGCGGCCGTGGAGGAGAACACCAGGCGGCGTACGCCCGCGTCCCGCATCGCCGCCAGCAGCGCCATCGTCCCGCCGACGTTGTTCACCCAGTACTTCTCGGGGTCGGTGACGGACTCGCCGACCTGCGAGAACGCGGCGAAGTGCAGGACGCCGTCGTAGGAGGCGTCCAGGTACCGCGCGGCGTCCTGGACGCGGCCCTCGACGAAGTGCGCGCCGTCCGGGACGCCCGCGCGGAAGCCGGTCGACAGGTCGTCCAGGACGGTCACCTCGTGCCCGGCCTCCAGCAGGTGCGCGGCGACCACACTGCCGACGTAGCCGGCCCCGCCGGTCACCAGGTACTTGCCTCTGCTCACTCGGTCGCTGCTCACTTGGTCGCTACCTCTCGCAGTCGGCGGGCCGCGGCCTCCGGCGGCACGTCATTGATGAACACGCTCATACCGGACTCGGAGCCCGCGAGGAACTTCAGCTTGCCGGAAGTGCGTCGGATGGTGAAAAGCTCGAGATGCAGCGCGAAGTCCTCGCGCGCGGGGTCCCCGAACGGCGCCTGGTGCCAGGCGGCGATGTACGGCGTCGGCGGTTCGCCCTCACCGCCCTCCGTCCCTCCGGCCCGTCCGTCGAAGATCCGGTCGAAGCGCCTCAGGAGTTCCAGGTAGACCTGGGGGAACTCGGTGCGCGCCGCGTCGTCCAGCGCCCGGAGGTCCGGCACGCGCCGCTTGGGGTAGAGGTGCACCTCGTACGGCCAGTGCGCGGCGTACGGCACGAAGGCGATCCACTCGCCGGTCTCCAGGACCACCCGTTCGGCCTCCCTGCGCTCGCGCTCGACGGTGTCGTCGAAGAGGTTGCGGCCGGTGGCGTCGCGGTGGGCGGCGGCGGAGCGCTGCATCAGCGCCGTGCGCGGGGTGGTGAAGGGGTACGCGTAGATCTGGCCGTGCGGGTGGCCGAGGGTGACACCGATCTCGGCGCCCCGGTTCTCGAAGCAGAACACCTGCCGTACGCCCGGGACTTCGGCGAGTTCGGCGGTGCGGTCGGTCCAGGCCTCCAGGACGAGGGCCGCCCGCTCCTCGGTGAGGTCGGCGAACGAGGCGTGGTGGTCGGAGGTGAAGCAGACGACCTCGCAGCGGCCGGAGTCGCCCGCGAGGGAGGGGAAGCGGTTCTCGAAGACCACGACGTCGTAGTCCTCGTCCGGGATCTCGCTGTGGCGGCCCTCGCGCGAGGGACACAGGGGGCACTCGTCGGCCGGGGGGTGGTAGGTGCGGCCCTGGCGGTGGGAGGCGATGGCGACGGAGTCGCCCAGCAGCGGGTCGCGCCGGATCTCGGAGGTGGTGGAGATCGGTTCCAGGGGCCGCCGGTCGACGGCATCGCGCACGATGTCGTCCCGGGCGTCGTAGTAGACCAGCTCACGGCCGTCGGCCAGCCGGGTCGACGTCTTCTTCACTCGGGCTCCTCGAACGCCTCGCCACACCTATCCAACATAAACAAACATAACCAACCACAGCTGAACAGAGTCCGTCAACGACGAGCCCGGCGCCATTGGGGTAAGCGCTTACTCCGGGGCAGGCCGGCAAAAGTCCTCAACTCATGAGGAGGGAGGCGCGGCGGCGCAGAGCCACTGGCTCGGTACGGGGACGGTCACGGCTCCGGCTCACGCCGACGGGCCGCGTCACACGATCGCGGCGATCCGCTCCACCGTGCCCGGGGCGCCGGCCTGCAGGGCCGCGCCCGCCCCGCCCGGGCCACCGGGCCGGCGCGCCGAACGCCAGCAGGGCGTTCCCGCGCCGGAGGAGACCCTCGGCATCCGGCGCCCGTTCACCGGCACGGAGTCCACGTCACCACCACCGGGCGCCCACCACACCCCAGCGGCCCCACCCGGCCGCACCACCGACCCCGGCACCCCGCGCCGAGCGGAGCCGAGGGGCCGGGCATCACGGGATCTCCGGCCCCTTCGGGGCTCCCGGCGCTCCCGGTGTGCCCCGCGTCCCCGACGCCGCCGCCCGGTCCAGCAACCCGGTACGGGCGGCGAGAGCGGCGGCCTCCAGCCGCGACCCGACGCCCAGCTTCATCAGCACCCGCTGGACGTGCGTACGCGCGGTGCTCGGCGCGATCCTCATCCCGGCCGCGATCAGCCGGGTGTCCTCGCCCTCCGCGACCCGCACCAGGACCTCCACCTCGCGCGGAGTGAGCAGCCGCAGCAGCCGCTGCCCCTCGTCGTCCGGCTGCGCCGCCGGGTTGAGCAGCTCGGTGAAGGCGCCCTGGAGCAGCTGCGGCGCCACCGCCGCCTCCCCCGCCCGGGCCTTGATCATCGCCCGCTCCACGCCCTCGATGCGCTCGTCATGGCGTACGTAACCGGAGGCACCGGCCGCGAACGCCGCCGCGATCCCGCGCGGTGACGGCACCGGGCCGAGGACCACCACCGCCACCTGCGGGCGTTCCCGCTTGATCGTCACGATCGGGTCGAAGATCCCCGGCTCGGCCGGTACGGCCGTCCCGAGCAGGCAGACCTCGGGCGCCCGGCTCACCACCAGCTCGGCCGCGCCCGCGGTGGGCGCGGCGGCCGCGAGCACCCGGTGCCCGCGCAGCCTGAGCGCCGAGGCGAGCGCCTCGGCGAGCAGTCGGTGCTCGTCGACCACCATCAGCCGCACGCCCATCGGCCATACCCCCATCCCCCGGGGTCCGGCCCCCCGCCGCCCCCGGCACTGTTGACCCGGCAAGCTACACGCTTGTTCGACGTGGCGCGCCCCCTGCGTGGCAGAAGCCCCCCGGAATGTCGAATTGTTCGCCGGACAGGGCTACCCGTGGATCATCAAGTGGACGGCCCGGCACATCGG
>NZ_BAAASR010000016.1:146639-238876 GCF_039532985.1 Streptomyces gobitricini
GCTCCGATGTGCCGGGCCGTCGGTCCGACCGGTGGGTACGGCTCAGCGCGTGGTGAAGGAGATGGCCAGGTACGCCTTCCTGTCGGTGGACGTGTCGCGCGGCGCGTCGAACAGGTGGTCCGCGATGAACAGCCTGCCGTCGGTGTAGATGATCTCCGCGGAGTCCAGCACGAAGGACTGCTCCGCGTCCCGCACCGACCGGTCGGAGGGGTTCTCCAGCAGGACGGTCTGCTTGAACGTCGCGCCGTCGATGCTCACGACCTGCCCGCCCTTGTCGTACGGCGGCTGCTTGAAGGCGATGATGTCACCGCCGTCCATCCTCAGTGGGAACATCGAGTACCGGTCGCCCGCCTCGGCCTTGTCGGACGTGGGCTTGCCGGTGGTGAGGTCGAAGGAGACGATCTCGTTGGTGTTGCCGTACTCGCCGCCGCCCTCGTGGTCCTCGGTGGGCAGGTAGAGCCGGTTGTTGCCGACGACCACCCGGTGGCAGACCTCCACGCCGGACGAGTCGCACTCGGCCGCGTACCGCTCGGCGTCCGCCGCGATCTTCACCTTGAGCTTGCCGGTCTTCTCGTCGATGGAGAAGAAGTCCGAGATGCTGGAGCCGTCACCGGCGGTGTCGCCGACGTCGGCGGCGACCACCAGCGGCTTGGTGGAGACGATGCCCGCGTCCTCGACGCCGGCCGGCATCTTGTACGACGACAGGGGCGCGCCGGTCTTCGGGTCGAGGTTCTGGATGAGCAGGTACCCGTTGTCGATCCGGCCACAGCGCCGGGCGGCGACCAGGCCCTCGCCGCCGCCGTAGCCGCGGTCCTCGCACTCCTCGGCGTTGGTCTGCGGCTTCCACAGCTCCTTGCCGGTGGCCAGGTCCCAGGCCGCGCCACCGTCCAGTCCGCCGGCGGCGACGGTGGTGGCGCCGATGGTCACCTCGTCGAACGCGGCCTTCTCGTCACCGGAGTCGGACGTGACGGACGTGCGCCACAGCAGCTTGCCGGTGGTCAGGTCGATGACGCCGACCTCGGTGCAGGGCTGGAAGTTCTTCGGCGGCACGCGCTTGGCGGCCTCGAAGACGACGGCGGTCCTGTTGTCCTTGACGTGCCGCGAGGCCGCGCAGACCTGGCCGGGCAGCGGGGTGGTCCACAGGGGCGTCCCCTTGGCGATGTCGTAGCCGACCACCGACTCGACGCCGGTCTTCACGTACGCCTTGTCCGTGACCCAGGAGCCGGTGACGTTCGTGAGGTCGTCGACCTTGGGCAGCGGAAGCTGGAACGCCACCTTCGCCCGGGTGTTGGCGGGTGCCTTCTCCTTGCCGCCGCCGTCCGGGGCGTTGCCGCCGGCTGCCTCGCCGCCGCTCTCACTGGTGCCCGTGGGCCCCTTGGCGTCGTTCGCGGGGTCGTCCTTGGACCCCGCGTACCAGATGCCGGCGGCGACGATCAGGACCACGGCGACGGCCGCGGCGATGATGATCCGCATCTGCGCGGACAGCTTCCCGCCCCCGCCTCCCTGCGGCGGCACCGGCTGCTGCACCGGCGCCGTGGGGTACCCGTACCCGGGCTGCTGGTAGCCGGGGCCGGGTGGCTGGGGCGGCGGGTACTGGCCGGGCGCCTGCGGGTAGCCGTAGCCGGGCGGCTGCGTGGTCGGAGGCGTGTGGGGCGGAGGCGCCTGGGGCGGCTGCGGGTTCTGCGGGTTCTGCGGGTATCCGTAGGCGGGGCCCGGGCCCTGCGGCGGCGGGGCGCCGAAGCCGGGGGGAGGGTCCTGCGGGGCGCCGAAGCCGCCCGAGGGGGGCTGGTTCGGCGGCGGCGGTGGCTGCGTCATGGGCTGAGTACCTCTGGAGAGAAGGGTGTCGGTCGGCCTTGGCACCGGGTGCGCGACCGTCGCGGGCGCACCGGGCCCGGGGGCCGGTCGCCTGCCGGTCGCCTGCGGGTCGCGTGCCGGAAGCCGTATGGGGCGCCGGCCGTGGGCGCCGGCCGCCTGGTCGTCGCCGGAAGTGGCGTACCACCGGACCCGGCCGCCGAGGACGACCGGGGCGGCCACGGCGGCGGGCGGGGGGCCGGCCCCGCTACGGCGGGCCGGGGGCGGCGGCGGTCGCTACCCGCCCCCGTGCGGGTCGAGGGTGTCGTACGGCCCGGCCGGGCCGTACGACGGCTGGATCGGCCGGCTCGTCGAACCGGCCCTGTGCTCACTTGCCGAAGGCCATCATCGTCTTCGTCTCCTTCTCCTCGGTGTCGTTACGGGCGCTGACGCGGCCGCTGGCGATGAAGAAGCGTCCGTCGGCGTACGCGTACCGGGGCGAGTAGAAGTCGCGCTCGATCTGGGCCGTCGACGCCGGGTGCTGGAGCAGCGTCTTGGGGGCGCCGCCGGTCGGGGCGAGGGTCGCGACGCCGCCGCCGCGGTCCCAGGAGCCCTCCATGTACAGCAGGACGTCGGCGCCCTCCATGCGCAGCGGGGTCATCGTCCGCTGCGGTCCGGCGGGGGCGCGCCACTTGGACTTGCCGGTGTTCAGGTCGAACGCCACCACGTCATTGGTGCCGTTGGTGAGCTGGGTGGGCTCGGTCGACATGTAGAAGGTGTTCGCGTCGGCGGCGACACCGATGCAGCCCTGGAGGTTCTCGCCGAAGACGACGAAGGATCCGCCGCACTTGGGGTTGAACTTGTCCTTGCCGCCGTCGAGCGTCGAGCGGAGCTTGCCCGCGTTCGTCAGCGCGACGACGCTCCACGTCTTCTTGTCGGGCTCTTCGATGGAGATGACCAGCGGGCTCACCGAGAAGACCTTGGTGACCTCCCAGTTGACCGGCAGCCGGTACGTCCACTTCGGCTTGCCGGTCGCCGGGTCGACCTCGCTGACCTCGTGCTGTGTCTTCTTGTAGTCACCGGTACGGCACTGGGCGGCGGCGATCAGCTTCGGCCCGCCCGCGTAGGCGAACGGCTTGCAGTCGGCGTTCGGCGTGCCGAACAGCTGCTTGCCGTCGGCGAGGGAGAATCCGTGGGAGTTGCCGGTGCCCGCGGCCGTCACGGTGGTGCCGCTGATGGCCAGCGTCATGTCGGACAGCGCGTTGAAGCCGGTCCCCTGCGGGACGGGCTTCTTCCACCCCGCCTTGCCGGTCTTCAGGTCGATCTGCTGGAGGACGACGCAGTCGGCCTTGTCGCCGGCTTTGTCGTTGAGGCCGATGACGATCGTGCCGTCGGAGGCGGGTGCGACGGGCGCTGTGCACACCTCGGTGGTGAACGGCACCTCCCACTTCTTCTTGCCGTCGGCCGCCGAATAGCCCACGACGCTCTTGTACATGGCCTTGACGACGGTGTCGCCGACGACCCACGGGCCGTACACGTGCGCGCCGTTGCGCGGCAGGTCGACGTCGTTCTTGACCAGCCACTCGACCCTGGCCTCGCCGTCCTTGCGGCCGGCGTTCAGGTCGTCGTCGGCCTCCCGGCCGCCACCGCTGCCGTCGCCCTGGTCGACGTCGCCCGATCCGGTCGGGGCCGGCGCGGCGTTGGAGCCCTTGGCCTCGGGCTTCTTGGGGTCGCTGCCGTCGTTCGCGAGGGCCAGGTACGTGCCTCCGCCGATGACGAGCAGGGCGGCGACGGCCGCGCCGATGATGGCGGCCGGCTTGCCCTTGAAGGGGCCGCGCGAGCCGGCCGGGGGCGGGGTGGGCGCCCCGGGGTACTGCGGCTGGGCCGGGTAGCCGCCGTAGGGACCCGGCTGGCCGTAGGGACCCGGCTGGCCGTAGGGGCCGGGCTGCGCCGCGTACGGGCCGGGCTGCTGCCCGGGAGCCTGCGGGTAGCCGTAACCGGGCTGGCCCGGAGGGGTCTGCGGGTAGCCGTAACCGGGCGGGCCCGGAGGGGGCTGGGGGTGGCCGTAGCCCGGTGCGGTGGCCGGCGGCGGGCCGGGGGGCGTCTGGGGCGCCGCCGGCGGCGAACCGGCGGGCGGCTGCGGGGCCGCGTCCGGCGGTGTCCCGTGGCCGGGCGCCGCGGCGGGCGGCTCCGGGGCCTGGGGAGGCTGCTGGTGCGGGTCCTGCGGAGACCCGAAGCCCCCCTGCGGCGGTTGCTGGCTGGGCGGCTGAGTCATCAGCGCTTCCCCCTTCGTGCGGCCCGCTGCCCGACCGGCCTCCCCCGCGATTCCGGCGCGCACGTACCGCCGGAAAGGAGCGAATCGGACATGGATTCCGCAGTGTTGCGTGAGTCGAGCGGGGCTTCTTTCTATCACTCGGCACCGACACGAAAGGGGCCGGTCCGCCCCTGTTCCCAAGGGAGGACCGGCCCGTGACGCCCTCGTTATCCGCTCTCCACGCCTTCTCTACGCGGGCGCCGGCGCTATGCGTCCTCGGCGAGTTCCAGCCACCGCATCTCCAAGTCCTCGCGCTGTGACGCCAGTTCCCGCAGCTCCGCGTCCAGTTTGGCCACCTTCTCGAAGTCCGTGGCGTTATCGGCGATTTGGGAGTGAAGCTTGGCCTCCTTCTCGGAGACCTTGTCGAGCTGCCGCTCGATCTTCTGCAGCTCCTTCTTCGCGGCACGGGCGTCGCCCGCCGACTTCTCCTTGGCGGGCGCGGAGGCGGCGGCCGGCGCGGGGGCGGCCGTCTCGATCATCCGCCGGCGTCGCTCCAGGTACTCGTCGATGCCGCGCGGCAGCATCCGCAGCGTGGCGTCGCCGAGCAGCGCGAACGTCCTGTCCGTCGTCCGCTCGATGAAGAACCGGTCGTGGGAGATGACGACCATCGAGCCGGGCCAGCCGTCGAGGAGGTCCTCCAGCTGCGTGAGCGTCTCGATGTCGAGGTCGTTGGTCGGCTCGTCGAGGAAGAGGACGTTCGGCTCGTCCATCAGCAGCCGCAGCAGCTGCAGCCGGCGGCGCTCACCGCCGGACAGGTCGCCGACCGGCGTCCACTGCTTCTCCTTGGTGAAACCGAACTGCTCGCACAGCTGCCCCGCCGTCATCTCCCGGCCCTTGCCGAGGTCGACGCGGTCGCGCACCTGCTGGACCGCCTCCAGCACCCGGAGCGTCGCCGGCAGTTCCGCGACGTCCTGCGACAGGTAGGCGAGGCGCACCGTCTTGCCGACGACGATCCGCCCGCCGGCCGGCTGTTCCTCGCCCCGTGTGGTGGCCGCGTCGGCGAGGGCCCGCAGCAGCGAGGTCTTCCCGGCGCCGTTGACGCCGACCAGGCCGATGCGGTCGCCGGGGCCGAGCTGCCAGGTGAGGTGCTTGAGCAGCACCTTCGGTCCGGCGGTGACGGTCACGTCCTCCAGGTCGAAGACGGTCCTGCCGAGCCGGGCGTTGGCGAACTTCATCAGCTCGCTCGTGTCGCGCGGCGGCGGTACGTCGGCGATCAGCTCGTTGGCCGCCTCGATGCGGTAACGCGGCTTGGAGGTACGGGCGGGGGCACCGCGCCGCAGCCACGCCAGCTCCTTGCGCATCAGGTTCTGCCGCTTGACCTCCTCCGTGGCGGCGATGCGCTCACGCTCGGCCCGCGCGAAGACGTAGTCGGAGTAGCCGCCCTCGTACTCGTGGACCGTGCCGCGCTGGACGTCCCACATCCGGGTGCAGACCTGGTCGAGGAACCAGCGGTCGTGCGTGACGCAGACGAGCGCGGAGCGCCGTTCCTGGAGGTGGCGGGCCAGCCAGGCGATGCCCTCCACGTCGAGGTGGTTCGTCGGCTCGTCGAGGACGATCAGGTCCTGCTCGGCGATCAGCAGCTTCGCGAGCGCGATACGGCGGCGCTCGCCACCGGACAGCGGCCCGATGACGGTGTCGAGTCCCTGCGGGAAGCCCGGCAGGTCGAGCCCTCCGAACAGCCCGGTCAGCACGTCGCGGATCTTGGCGCTGCCGGCCCACTCGTGGTCGGCGAGGTCCCCGATGACCTCGTGCCGCACCGTGGCGGCCGGGTCGAGCGAGTCGTGCTGCGTGAGTACGCCGGTGCGCAGGCCGCCGCTGTGCGTGACCCGCCCGGTGTCGGCCTCCTCCAGCTTGGCGATCATCCGGATGAGGGTGGTCTTGCCGTCTCCGTTGCGGCCGACGACACCGATCCGGTCCCCCTCGGAGACGCCGAGGGAGACACCGTCGAGCAGGGCACGGGTGCCGTACACCTTGCTGACTGCCTCGACATTGACCAGATTGACGGCCATTTCACTCCTGTGCAGGTGGACGGGGTCGACCTACCAGGGTAGTCGCCGTGGGGGGTGGGGTAGCGTGCGGCGTTCGATCGAACGGTCAGGCTCGGGGGCGGGATGGTCATGGGGCGGTACGGGATGCGGCGCGGCGTCACCACGGCGGTGGCGGCCGGGATGGTGCTGACGGGCTGCGCGTCGAAGACGCCCGAGGCGGCGCCCTCCGCCGGGCCTGCCGGGGCGACCGCGGCGACGCAGGCCGGTCCCGAGCCGGTGAAGGGCGTCGCGCTCGGCGGCAGGGGGACGCCGTGCCCGCTGCCCGTGACGTTCGAGACGGCGCCGAGGTGGACCGCGGAGGCGGTGACGTCCGAGTTCGGGACGCTCGACCAGGGCCCCGTCACCCTCGCCTGTGAGATCGACGCCAAACCGGCCGGGAACATCGGCTTCATCCGCGTCTGGACGGGCGACGCCGCCGGGGCGACGCCGCGCGAGGTCCTGGAGGGGTTCGTCGGCGCCGAGAAGGACGCCACGAAGATCCGGTACCGGGAGACGAAGGCGGGCGCCCTGCCGGCCACCGAGGTGACCCTCACGGTCAGCGGCGAGTTCACCGACGGGCCCAAGCCGGAGCGGGCCTTCGCCGTCGCCACGCCGCGCGGCGCGGTCGTGGTGCATCTGGGCGGGCTGGACGCCGAGGAGCACGGGGCGATGCTCCCGGCGTACGAGCTGGCCAAGCGGACGGCCGCGCTCACGGACTGACCCCTGCCACGGGCCGCCCGCCCGGGAGCCGCCGCCGGCAGCCGCCGGTGCCTGCCGGTTCCCGTGCCCGTGCCCGCCGGTCCCCGTACCCGCCGGTGCCGGTGCCTGCCGGTCAGGACGTGCGGCTCGCCCGCTCCACCAGGAGCCAGCCCACCAGCGCCATGCCGACCGCCACCGGGGCGCTGACGGGGACGGCGATCAGGAGGGCCGCGCGCCCCTCCAACAGGCCGCCGAAGCCCACCATCGACAGGCCCAGGACTCCGAACAGGCACAGCGTGATGCCGAGCGCCGCCATGGGCGACGAGCCCGGTGCGGCGGCCGGGCGGGAGCCGGGCCGCTCGAAGGCGCGGAACGCGGCGACCAGCACGCCCGTCACCGCCGCCGCCACCGCCAGCCGCACCGGCACCTGCGCCCACCACGCGCCCGAGGCCGGCGCCGGGAGGGGCACGTCCAGCGCGAGCATCGCGCCGTACACAGCGAGCATGGCCGTCAGGTGCCACAGGAACGCCGTCATGGCGACGCCGTTCGCCGCGACGACGGCCCGCCACACGGCCGGGCGCCGCGCCAGCCGGGCGCCGGGGCCCCGCAGCAGCTCCACCGCGCCGACCAGCCACAGGGCGTGGCAGAGCAGCGCGAAGGTGGGCGGCGCCATGTTGGAGACCTTCTCGCCCGGCATCCCGACCATGGACAGCGGGTACGGGCCGAGCGCCACCAGGGCGACGGCCCCCACCAGGCCGGACACCGCCAGGGCGGCGGGCAGCCGGATCCGGCCGTCCGCCCGCAGGAAGCCCAGCTGGTGCACGGCCAGCCACACGAAGGCGAAGTTCAGGAACTCGACGTACGGCACCCCGGCCGCGAACCGCAGCGCGTCCACCGCCGCCGCGCCCGCCACCAGCGCGGCGAAGGCGCCCCACCCGTACCGCTCGTGCAGCCGCAGCAGCGGCGGGGTGAAGGCCACCATCGCCAGGTAGATGCCGATGAACCACAGCGGTTGCGCGACCAGGCGCAGCGCGACGCCCGTCAGGCCACCGTCCCCGCCGGCGAGCTGGACGGCGAGCGCGGCGGCGGTCCACACGCCGATGAACACCATCGTCGGGCGGAGCAGGCGCTCCAGCCGGGCCCGCAGGAACGTGGCGTAGCCGGGGCGGGACCGGTACGACAGGGCGTGCGAGAACCCGCCCACGAAGAAGAACACCGGCATGATCTGAAGCGCCCAGGTGAGCGGTTGCAGTGCGGGGACGACGGCCAGCAGGTTGCCGACGGAGCCGTCGGCGGTGACGGCGGCCATCAGCCAGTGGCCGAGCACCACGGTCGCGAGTGACACGACCCGCAGCAGGTCGATGTACCGGTCGCGGGTGTCGGGGGTGCGGGCGGCGAGCTCCGAGACGCTGATTGCCATGCCGGTACGGTCCCGGACGGGGCCGCACCGGCGTCAGTGCTCTCGTACTCAGGTGCGGATCTGAGTAGCTCCCGGCGCCGGGGAGGTCGCCACCCGGGCGGTGCGGCAGGTGCCGGAGGCGAGCAGGGCGTCGGCGACCGTGCGGGCCGCGTCCTCGTCCTTGACCAGGAACGCGGTGGTCGGGCCCGATCCGGAGACCAGGCCCGCCAGGGCGCCCGCGGCGGTGCCCGCCGCGAGGGTGTCGGCGAGTGAGGGCCGCAGGGAGAGGGCGGCGGGCTGGAGGTCGTTGACGAGGGCGCCCGCCAGCAGCGCGGTGTCGCCGGTTCGCAGCGCGTCCAGCAGCGCGGCCGAGGCGGCGGGGGCGGGGACGTCCGCACCGGCCACGAGCCGGTCGAACTCCCCGTACACCGCGGGCGTCGACAGCCCGCCGTCGGCGACCGCGAACACCCAGTGGAAGGTGCCGCCCACCTCCAGCGGCGTCAGGCGCTCACCGCGCCCGGTGCCCAGTGCCGCCCCGCCGACGAGGCTGAACGGCACGTCGCTGCCGAGCTCGGCGCAGATGGCCAGCAGTTCGTCCCGGGACGCCCGGGTGCCCCACAGGGCGTCGCAGGCGAGGAGCGCGCCGGCGCCGTCGGCGCTGCCGCCCGCCATGCCGCCGGCGACGGGGATGTCCTTGGCGATGTGGAGGTGGACGTCCGGGGAGATGCCGTGCCGGGCGGCCAGGGCGAGGGCGGCGCGGGCCGCCAGGTTCGTGGTGTCCAGGGGCACTTGGCCGGCGTCGGGGCCCGAGCAGGTGATCCGCAGCTCGTCCGCGGGGGTCGCCGTCACCTCGTCGTACAGCGAGACGGCGAGGAAGACGTTGGCCAGGTCGTGGAATCCGTCCGGGCGGGCGGCGCCGACCGCCAGCTGGACGTTGACCTTCGCCGGGACTCGTACGGTGATGCTCACGCTGACTTGGCCTCCGCGATACGGGCGAACTCTTCCACGGTGAGGGACTCGCCCCGCGCCTGCGGGGAGATCCCGGCGGCGACCAGCGCGGCCTCGGCGGCGGCCGGGGAGCCGGCCCAGCCGGCCAGCGCGGCGCGCAGCGTCTTGCGGCGCTGGGCGAAGGCGGCGTCGACGACCGCGAAGACGTCCTTCTTGGTGGCCGTGGTCCTCAGCGGCTCCGAGCGGCGCACCAGGGAGACGAGTCCCGAGTCGACGTTGGGGGCGGGCCAGAAGACGTTGCGGCCGATGGCGCCGGCCCGCTTGACCTCCGCGTACCAGTTGGCCTTCACCGACGGCACGCCGTACACCTTGTTGCCGGGCCGCGCCGCGAGCCGGTCGGCGACCTCCGCCTGGACCATGACGAGGGTCCGCTCGATGGTCGGGAAGCGGTCCAGCATGTGCAGCAGCACGGGCACGGCGACGTTGTACGGGAGGTTCGCGACGAGCGCGGTCGGCGGCGGGCCGGGCAGCTCCTCGACGTGCATGGCGTCGGAGTGGACGAGGGCGAAACGGTCCTTCCTCGCCGGCATGCGGGCGGCGATCGTGGCGGGCAGGGCGCCCGCCAGGACGTCGTCGATCTCGACGGCGGTCACCCGGTCCGCGGCCTCCAGCAGCGCCAGGGTCAGCGACCCGAGCCCGGGCCCGACCTCCACCACGACGTCATCGGGACGGACCTCCGCCGTGCGGACGATGCGCCGGACGGTGTTGGCGTCGATGACGAAGTTCTGGCCGCGCTGCTTGGTGGGGCGTACGCCCAGCGCGGCGGCCAGTTCACGGATGTCGGCGGGGCCGAGGAGGGCGTCGGGCTCAGTGGTGCTCACCGATACAGCCTACGGCCGCAGTGCGGCCACGGGCTCGCCCCCCGCTGCACGTAGAGCTTCTTCGCCCGGTATGTCTGTTCGGCGGCGGGGGCGTCCTGGGCGACGCCGCTGCCGCCGAGGGAGCGCCAGGTGCCGGGGTCGAACTGGTACAGCCCGCCGTAGGTGCCGGAGGCGTCCACGGCGTCGGGCCGGCCCCCGGACTCGCACTGGGCGAGCGCGTTCCAGTCGAGGTGGTCGGCGCCGTCGACGGATGCGGGCCTGGGCTTGGTGCCGACCAGCACCCGCCGGTCGACCGGCTCCCGCACGAGCTCGTCGGCGATCTTCCGGGGCCTCTGCTGGACGCCGTTGACCGTGCGCAGGGAGTACGTCACCCGGCGCGAGCCCTGCCGTCCCTGCCGTTCGACGACCTCGGTGCCCTTGTACAGGGACGGGTCCTCGACCCGCTCGACGCCGTAGGGGACGGGCTCCTCCCGGACCTCCTTGGTGTCGGTGATCCGCATGATGGTGATCGTCTGGCCGTCGCGCGGGAAGCTGCCGAACGGTACGGAGGTGGTGTCGCGGCCGCTGAGGGTGATCCCCGCCTGGTCCAGCGCCTCGCGGACGGTGGCGGCGTTGGTGCGGATGGTGCGCTCCCGGCCGTCGGCCATGAACGTCACGGTGCGTTCGGTGCGTACGTCGAGGGTGAGGCCCTCCCGCGAGATGGCGGCGGAACGGGACACGGACATGTAGGCGCCCTCGGCGCGGACCCCGAGGGCGCGCAGGGCCTCGCCGACGGTCCGGGCGGTGGTCCAGACGCGGCGGCGCTGCCCGTCGAGGGTGAGCGTGACGGGGCGGCCGTAACGCAGGGCGACCTCGTCGCCGCTGGCGAGAGCCTGGTGGGGGCCGGGGACGACGAGGTCGTGCTCGCCGACGGCCAGGCCCTCGTCGGCGAGGAGTTCGGAGACGTCGTCGGCGAAGGTGTGCAAGGTGCGCGGTACGCCGTCGACGCTGAGCCGCACCGCCTTGTCGTCGGCGACGAACGCGCTGGTGCCGCCGGCGAGGAACGCCACGACCAGCGCCTGCGGGACGAGCCGCCGCAGCCCTTCGGGGCCGCCGGACCCGGCCGCCCTGCGGCGGCGTGCGGCACGGCGGGCCTCGGCGCGGCCCCCGGCGGGCACCGCCGTGAGGGTGGGCGCCTCGGGGTCGACGCGGGCGGCGGGGCCGGCCTCGGGGCCCGCCCCCTGGCGGGGCAGCGCCCGGTACACGGCGACCGGCGCGGGGCCGGGCGGGGGCGCGGGGCTCGGCAGCGGTACGTCCCACTCCCCGTACCCCGCCTCGGCGACCGGGGCGGGTGCGGGCGCCCCGGAGGCGTGGCGGCCGGCCCGGGTGGCGGCGCGGTGACTGCCCTGGGAGTTGCTCACGAGGCCGGGACCCTAGCGGAGGGTCGGTGACTCTCCAAAGCGGCTCGACTACGCAGCGTCGCACCGCTACGCTGAGTGGCCCGTGTGCGTTATCGGTCAGTAATCAAAGGCTCGCGCGGTGTTGACGGCGATCGCGGTGGACATGGCCTCCTCGTCGATCCCCCGCACCCGGGCCATCGCCCGGACCGTGATCGGAACGAGATACGGGGCGTTGGGCCGTCCGCGGTACGGCACGGGCGTCAGGAACGGGGCGTCCGTCTCGACGAGCACGAGGTCCAGCGGCGCGACGGCGAGCGCGTCGCGCAGCGGCTGGGCGTTCTTGAAGGTGACGTTCCCGGCGAAGGACATGAAGTACCCGGCCTCCGCGCAGGTCCGTGCCATGTCGGCGTCGCCGGAGTAGCAGTGGAACACCGTCCGCTCGGGGGCGCCCTCCTCGGCGAGGATGCGCAGGACGTCGTCGTGCGCCTCGCGGTCGTGGATGACGAGCGCCTTGCCGTGCCGCTTGGCGATCTCGATGTGGGCGCGGAAGGACCGCTCCTGGGCGGCCATGCCCTCCGGGCCGGTGCGGAAGTGGTCGAGCCCGGTCTCGCCGACCGCCTTGACCTCCGGCAGGGCGGCGAGCCGGTCGATCTCGGCGAGCGCGTCGTCGAGCGCCGCGTCACCGCCCGCCTCCCGGGCGCCCTGCCGCGACCACCCGTCGGGGTCGCCCAGCACGATCCGCGGCGCCTCGTTGGGGTGCAGGGCGACGGCCGCGTGGACCTGGGGGAACGCGGCGGCGGTCTCCGCGGCCCAGCGGGAGCCCTTGAGGTCGCAGCCCACCTGGACCACCGTGTCGACACCGGCGGCGGCGGCCTTGGCGAGGGCCTCCTCGACGGAGCCGGACTGCATGTCCAGGTGGGTGTGGGAATCGGCGACGGGCACCCCGAGGGGTTCGGGCAGCGGCGGCGGGACGTCCTTGGAGCTCATGCCCCGATCGTACGGAAGCCCCGGCCGCCCCTCCGTGGGGCTACTTGCGGTGGAAGGCGTGCAGCAGGTCGGACAGGTGCCAGTGGTGCGGTTCCCTGGCCGGGGCCTCGGTGGCCGGTTCCTCCGCCCGCGCCTGCGCCTGTTCCTGCCCGAGGGTCGGTCCGGCCGACCCGACGGAACCCTTGGTGGGCTCGGCCTGGTGCTGGGCGAGCAGTTCCAGCACCGAGGAGACCTGACCGGCCCGCATGATCCGGACGACGTGCCGTCCGCAGTTGAGGCAGGTGGGGTCGGACAGCGGCGACGGCACCCGGCGGCCCCCCGCCTTGTACACGACGAACTCATGACCGCTGATGTCGGTGTGGTGCTCGATGTCGTACGCCTGCTCCCAGCCGTACCCGCAGTTCATACAGGCGAAGGCATAGGCCTCATGGCCTACCGGGGTGCTTGTCGTCTCGCTCATGCCAGCTCCTCTCCACTGCACCAGTGGACGCCTCTACGGGCGGGAGTGCGCAGGCACCTGCCGAATGTTGGACCGGTTTTGGGGCTTACCATGCCGAAAGGCCTGCCGCACGGTCTGGTCTTTGCCTTTCACGATAGACCTTTACCCGCCGCGGAGCCTTCGGCGGACGCGTTCTTCGCCGCCACCACGGCGTCGAACACCTCCCGCTTGGGCAGGCCCGCGTCGGCTGCGACCGCCGCGATGGCTTCCTTGCGGCGCTCCCCCGCCTCCTCGCGCACCCGTACCCGGCGCACCAGCTCGGCCGCGTCCAGATCGGCGGGACCGGTCTCGGGGGCACCCTCGACGACGATCGTGATCTCACCGCGTACGCCTTCGGCCGCCCAGGCCGCCAGCTCGCCGACGCCGCCGCGCCTGACCTCCTCGTACGTCTTGGTCAGCTCCCGGCAGACCGCGGCCCGGCGCTCCTCGCCGAACACCTCGGCCATCGCGGCGAGCGTGTCGTCGAGCCGGTGCGGGGCCTCGAAGTAGACGAGGGTGCGCCGCTCCCCGGCCACCTCCCGGAGCCGGGACAGCCGCTCCCCCGCCTTGCGGGGCAGGAAGCCCTCGAAGCAGAACCGGTCGACGGGCAGCCCGGACAACGCCAGCGCGGTCAGGACGGCCGACGGGCCCGGTACGGCGGTGACCTTGATGTCCCGCTCGACGGCGGCGGCGACCAGCCGGTAGCCGGGGTCGGAGACGGACGGCATGCCCGCGTCGGTGACCAGCAGGACACGCGCGCCGCCCGCGAGGGCCTCGACCAGTTCGGGCGTACGGGCGGACTCGTTGCCCTCGAAGTACGACACGACCCGGCCGGTGGTGTGGACGCCGAGCGCCTGGGTCAGCCGGCGCAGCCGCCGGGTGTCCTCCGCGGCGACGATGTCGGCCGTTTCCAGCTCGGCGGCGAGGCGCGGCGGGGCGTCCGCGACGTCCCCGATCGGGGTTCCTGCGAGTACGAGCGTTCCGGTCACCGTTCCTGTCACGGAGCCATCCTCGCAGCCCGGACGGGCGACTCGCACAGGCGCGTTCCCTACGATGGCGCGGTGACCAGTACTGCTCATGAGGCCCTGCGCGGGCGGGACGCCGGGGAACAGCCGCCCCCGTGGCAGCAGCGCCTGCGCCGATTCGGCTACGTACCGCGGCCCGTTACGGGCGTGCGCGAGCGGTTGGTGCCTCCGTACGCCCGCCCCTCGGACCGGGTGTGGACGGTGCTCGGCGCACCGCCCGCGGTGGCCGAGCGGCTGTGGCGGCTGGCGGCCTGGGGCGGGCCGCTGCTGGTGGCGCTCGTCGCGGGGCTGCTGCGGTTCTGGAACCTGGGCCGGCCCCATGCGGTGATATTCGACGAGACGTACTACGCCAAGGACGCCTGGGCGCTGGTCAACCAGGGGTACGAGGGGGCGTGGCCGAAGGACGTCGACGCGTCGATCCTGAAGAACCCGGGCGCGGTCGCCGTCCCGACGGACCCGGGCTATGTGGTGCACCCTCCGGTCGGCAAGTGGGTCATCGGCCTGGGCGAGCAGCTCTTCGGCTTCACGCCGTTCGGCTGGCGCTTCATGGTGGCGGTGCTGGGCACGCTGTCGGTGCTGATGCTGTGCCGGATCGGGCGGCGGCTGTTCCGCTCGACGTTCCTGGGCTGCCTGGCGGGCGCGCTGCTGGCCGTGGACGGTCTGCACTTCGTGATGAGCCGCACGGCGCTGCTCGACCAGGTGCTGATGTTCTTCGTCCTGGCGGCGTTCGGGTGCCTGCTCATCGACCGTGACCGGTCCCGGCGGCGGCTGGCGGAGGCGCTGCCGGTGGACGCGGACGGGCTGCTGCGGCCGGACGCCGGGATCGCGGAGACGCTGCGCCTGGGGTGGCGGCCGTGGCGCGTCGCGGCCGGTCTGTCGCTGGGCCTGGCGGCGGCCACGAAGTGGAACGGCCTGTACGTCCTCGCCGCGTTCGGCGTGATGACGGTCCTGTGGGACGTGGGCGCCCGCCGCACGGCCGGTGCCCACCGGCCCTACGAGAGCGTGCTGCGGCGGGACCTGCTGCCGGCGTTCGTCTCGACGGTCCCGGTGGCGATCGTCACGTACATCGTGTCGTGGTCGGGCTGGATCCTCACCGACAAGGGGTACTTCCGGAACTGGGCCACCAGCGAGGGCAAGGACAGCGCGTGGTCGTGGCTGTTCCCCGACTGGTGGCGCAGCCTGTGGCACTACGAGTCCGAGGTCTACGGCTTCCACGTCAACCTGACGTCGGGGCACACGTACGAGTCGAACCCGTGGAGCTGGATCGTGCTGGGCCGGCCCGTGTCGTACTTCTACGAGGACCCGGAGCCCGGCCGGGACGGCTGCCCGGTGAACGCCACGGAGAAGTGCGCGCGCGAGGTGCTGGCCATCGGCACACCCCTGCTGTGGTGGGCGGCGTGCTTCGCGATCCTCTACGTCCTGTGGCGCTGGTTCTTCCGCCGCGACTGGCGCGCGGGCGCGATCGCGTGCGCCGTCGCGGCCGGGTGGGTGCCGTGGTTCCACTACCAGGAGCGCACGATCTTCGTGTTCTACGCGGTGGTGTTCGTGCCGTTCCTCTGCCTCGCGGTGGCGATGATGATCGGCGCCATGCTGGGGCCCCCGGGCACCGGCGAGGCGGCCGAACGGCGCCGGACGATCGGCGCGGTGGGCGTGGGAGTGCTGGTGCTGCTCATCATCTGGAACTTCATCTACTTCTGGCCCCTGTACACCGGCGAGTCGATCCCGATGGAGGAATGGCGCGACCGGATGTGGCTGGACACCTGGGTGTAGGTGGAGGGGGCCTGCCCGGCCCACGGCCCTCCCGCCGTTGTCAGTTGGCCTGTGTAGGCTGATCGGCAGCCGGGGGGAGCGGGTCTGGAACGGCATGCGCGGTTGCGTGTTCACACGTGGCGCGGGTGCCGTCCGTGGCGTGTGCGGTGGTGCAGGTTCGCCGTTTCCCCCGGGACATGAGCACCTACGGGGATACGGGGAAACACATGAGACGGAGCACACGTGTGCTCGCGGCGCTCGGCGCCGCTGTCGGTTCGCTGATACTCGTCACGCAGCCGGCCTCGGCCAATTCCTTCGGGCCGACGTTCGCCGACAACAAGGCGCACAGCTTCTTCTTCGACGACGACCTGTCGAAGAAGCAGCGCTCGGGCATGGACTGGGCGCGCAAGAACTCGCTGGCGCCGACGGACATGACGACCAGCGTGAACCGCACGTACAACAAGCAGGTCGACGTGTGGACGTACGCCACGTGGAACCCCACCGGGGACCAGAAGAACTGGTACGCGTGGACCACGTGCGTGAAGAGGGCGAGCGGCAGCAAGTGCGACCAGTTCACCATCGTGTTCAACCACAAGGTTCCGCACTCGAACTACAAGTCGCTGTCGTGCCACGAGATCGGGCACAGCGTCGGCCTGGGCCACGCCAGCGGCAAGAACAGCAGCTACTCCTCGGCGAATCGTTCCTGCATGCGCGGCAATCCCGACCACAACTACTACGCCAAGCATGACAAGAACCACATCAACGGCCGTTACTGAACAGGGACCGAGAGAGCAGAGGAGAGTGAGCAACCGATGAAGACACGTATGCGCCTCGCGCCGGCCGCCGCCGGCGCCGCCACCCTTGCCGTCCTGCTGAGCACGGCGGCGTGCTCCTCCGGCACGCCCCGGGCCGAAGGGACGCCGGACACCCCGGCCGCCTCCGGCGGCTTCTGGGGCGCGCACGCCGGCGCCGCCGCCTCCGAGGCGAATCCGCCGACGAGCGTCCCCGACCTCGCCGGCCGCTCCGACCTGGTCGTCCTCGGCACCATCACGGGCGCCGAGGAGGGCAAGGAGTACACCGACCCGGGCAAGCCCGCCAACCGCACCTCGAACGTCCGCATCGCGGTCGAGAAGTCCAGCAAGCCGGGGGTGACCGAAGCGGTCGTGGAGTTCACCCGCGACCCGGCGCACGACCTGAACGACATCACCGACGACCTTCCCGAGGGGAAGTACGTCTTCTACCTCACGTCCTGGTACGAGGGCCCGGACGGCCCGGTCCACAGCTGCGCCTCGACGGCGGCGTGCGTGGTCAGCGCCAAGGACGGCGCCCTGGAGACGCCTCGGGACCCGGAGATCGCGCGGGAGCTGACCGAGGGCACCAGGGCGGCGGTCAAGACCGAGCCGGTGAAGAGCGCCCAGTCGTCCAGGGCCGGGCAGTCGGCTCAGGAGGGCCGGCCGCGGCTGAACAGCGCCGATGACGTCTTCGCCCTCGGCGTCGCCGGCTGAGCGCACCACGGACCGCGGTGAACCGCGGTGACGTGCGGGCCCCGGACATCGCGCCGATGCCCGGGGCCCCGCACGTTCCGGTCGGATAACGGTCCGCCGCCTCGTCAGAACCGTCCCGTAGGGTGACTCCAGTTACGTGCTTGAACATGTTCAAGGGCTCCTGGGGAGGGGGACTGCACGATGCGCAGCGGAGCGAAGATCGCCATCGTCGGCGGGGTGTTCACCGTCGTGGCCGGTGGTGTGGGGTACGGGGCGTACAACGTCTTCAACGGCATCACGGGCGGGGCGGGCGAGACCACCACCACATCGGCCGTGGCCGCGCGGAAGGCCGGTTCGGGGCCGGTGACCGCCGAGGAGATCGAGCGGACGGCGAAGGACTTCCTCGCCGCCTGGGCGAAGGGGGACGCGGAGGCGGCCGGCGACCTGACCAACGCCGCCGCCACCGCGACGTCCGCCGTCGCGGGCTTCCGCGAGGAGGCCCACGTCTCCAAGGCGGTAATCACGCCGGGCAGACCGGTGGGGCCGAAGGTGCCGTTCACGGTCGACGCGACGGTGACGTACGACGGGCGGTCCAAGCGCCTGACGTACGCCTCGCAGCTCACCGTCGTACGGGGCGTCACCAGCGGCGTGCCGCTGGTGGACTGGGCGCCGACGGTGATCCACCCCGGGCTGACCGCCCAGTCGGTACTGCGCACGGGTGAGGCGTCCAGCCCGCCGGTCGAGGCGGTCGACCGCGACGGCGTGGAGCTGACACCGGAGAAGTACCCGTCGCTGAAGCCCGTCCTGGACCAGTTGCGAGAGAAGTACGGCTCCCGGGCGGGCGGGAAGCCCGGCATCGAGACCTGGATCGACTCCACCGGCGAGGGCGTGGCCGACCGGACCCTGCTGACGATCGCCAAGGGCGTGCCCGGCAAGCTGCGGACGACGCTGGACGCGGACGTGCAGGCGGCCGCCGAGCGGGCGGTGAAGCGGTACGCCGAGTCCTCGGTGGTGGCCGTCAAGCCGTCCACGGGCGAGATACGGGCGGTGGCCAACAACCGCACGGACGCGTTCAACGCGGCGTTCGAGGGGAAGCAGGCGCCCGGATCCACGATGAAGATCGTGACGGCGGCCATGCTGCTGGAGAAGGGCCTGGTGAGCGCGGACCGTCCGGCGGAGTGCCCCAAGGACGTCATGTACCAGAGCCGGTCCTTCCACAACCTGGACCACTTCGCCCTCCCGGACGGCAGCACCTTCAAGGAGAGCTTCAAGCGGTCCTGCAACACCGCCTTCATCAAGCTGATCGACGACGTGGGCGACGACGCGGCGCTCGGCAGGGAGGCCCGCGACGTCTTCGGCATCGGCCTCAACTGGCAGACGGGCGTCGTCTCCTGGGACGGTTCGGTGCCCGCGGAGGCCGGCGGCGTCGCCGCGGCGCAGTACATCGGCCAGGGCACCATCCAGATGAACGCCCTCAACGTCGCGTCCATCGCCGCGACCGCGAAACACGGCTCCTTCAAGCAGCCGATCATCGTGCCGCGCGACCTGGACGACCGGGAGATCGCCACCGCCGCGCGCGGCCTGCACGGCTCCGCGGCCCAGCAGTTGCGCGAGATGATGCGGGCCACGGCGACCAGCGGCACGGGCGCCACGGCGATGGCCGGGGTCGGCGGCGACAAGGGGGCCAAGACCGGCTCCGCCGAGGTCGGCGGGCAGGCCGACTCCAACAGCTGGTTCGCCGGCTTCGCCGACGACCTGGCGGCCGCGGCGGTCGTCCAGTCGGGCGGCCACGGCGGGGACGCGGCCGGCCCGCTCGTCGCCTCGGTGCTCAAGGCCCGGTGACGCGCTCGCGTGGCCCGTACAGCCACCGCCGGCGTGCGGGGACGAGCGGGGGCCGGGGCCGTCCCCGAGCCGCTAGGGTCCGGTGAACCGAGGTGCGCGTACGAAACGACGAGGGGGGCCGCATGGCCAAGGTGGAGATCAGTCTCGACGCCGAGCTGGTGGTGGAGGTGATGGTGCTGGCCGGGGTCGGCTCGCCGCAGGACGCCGTCGAGCTGGTCGTGCGCGACTACATCGCCCGCGGCCACCGCACGGAGGCGCGCACCGAACTGAAGGACCGGACCCGGCGGGAGACCGACGCGCGGCCGCAGGAGCCGCAGGGCTGACGCGCCGGGGCGTGCGCCGCGGCGGGCGGGCCGGTCATCGTGGGGTACCGGCCGCCGCGGGCGGGTGGGCGGGCGGGAGCAGGCCCAGTTCCTGGGCGCGCAGGACCGTGCCGAGCCGGTCGGCGGTGCCGAGCTTGCGGTAGAGGTTCTGCAGGTGCTTGTGCACCGTCCGTACCGAGACCCCGAGCCGGCGGGCCATGGCGGTGGCGGGGAGCCCCTCCGCGAGGGTCCGCAGGACGGCCGTCTCACGGGGGGTCAGGCCACCGGTGGCGGGCGCCGGCCCGGGGGCGCCGGCGGGCTGCCGGGGCGCCAGCAGCCGGCACTGGGCCGCGGCGGCGGACAGGAGCGGCTGGACGCGTGCGGCGTAGTGGAGGTCCCGGGCGTCGAAGTCGGCTCCGGAGCGGTGGACGATGAAGCCGCGCACGGCGCCGTCGCGGTCGGGGAACGGGAGACCGAGCATGTGGCGGGTGCCGAACGAGTCCCGCAGGGCGCTCGCCGTCTCGCTGTGCCGCCAGGCGCGCTCCCCCACGAGCTGCGCCGCGGTCCGCGGCTCCCGGTCGGTGCGGGAGCCGTAGTGGGTGGCGAACGGGTACCCGGACCTGACGAACCCGGCTGTCCGGCCCACCGGTTCGACGGGCGCGGAGGCGTCCCGGAGCCAGGCGCGGACCGCCCCGTCGGCCGGTGTCCACTCCTCGTCCTTCATGAGCAGTACGGAGCCGTCGAGCGTGCGCAGGAGCTCCTGGGCGATCAACCGCCAGACGGTCTCGGGCTGTCGGCTCTCCAGGACGGCGACGGCGAGAGCGAGCATCCGCTCGTAGTCGTCCTTCCCCAAGTACGGCACGGCCCCTCCGCAGTCCATACGCAGTTCTCCCCATGGAACCGGCTTCGGCCACGCTGTCATCGTAGGCGTGCCGGATCCCCACCCGACCGACGAGCCGGCCCCCGGGCCGCCTCGGACGACCTCCCGCACAAGCGCGCCCCGCACGGCCTGAGCCGGGTCGTGCGGGGCGCGCGCACGCGCGCCGCCGCCCCCGGGCGCGGTCTACACGCCTATGGCGGTTCTGACCGCCCGCACCAGGGCCTGGGCCCTGGGGTCCGCCGTGACGCCCTTGCGCATCCCGTTGGTGACGTAGCCGAGCGCGACGCCCGAGGCGGGGTCGGCGAAGCCCAGGGAGCCGCCCCGCCCGGGGTGGCCGAAGGAGCCGGGGGACAGCAGCGGGGACGCGGGGCCGTGGAGCATGTGGCCGAGGCCGAAGCGGGTGGAGACCACCAGGACCCGGTCGGGGCCGGCGGACTCCTCGGTGCGGGCCATCGCGAGGGTCGCCGGCGCGAAGAGGCGGTGGCCGTCCACGGGGCCGAGCGTCGCCGCGTAGAAGCGGGCGAGGGCGCGGGCGGTGGAGATGCCCGCGGAGGCGGGCAGTTCGGCCGCGCGGTAGGCCGGGTCGTTCTCGTCGGGGGACGGGGTGATGACGCTGAAGGCGCGGCGCGTGAGCGAGGACGGGTCGGCGTAGGCGTCGGCGACCGAGCGCTTCGGGCGGAGCCTGAGCGCGCCGCCGTCCGCGGGCTCCTCGACCGGGCCGACGCGGCCGGCCCGGTGGGCCTCGTCCGCGGGGAGGCCGATCCACAGGTCGAGGCCGAGCGGGCGGGCGATCTCCTCGGCGACCCAGCGTCCTATGGAGCGGCCGGTGACCCGCTGGACCAGCGCGCTCAGCAGGAAGCCGTACGTGTGGGCGTGGTATCCGTGGTCGGTGCCCGGCTCCCACACGGGCGCCTGGGCGGCGATGGCGTCCGACGCCACGGAGAGGTCGGCCGCCTCCGCCAGGGTCAGCGGACGGTCCAGGGCCGGGACTCCCGCCTGGTGCGACAGCAGGTGGCGCACGAGCGTCCGCTCCTTGCCCGCCGCCTTGTACTCCGGCCAGTACGTGCCGACCGGGGCGTCCAGGTCGAGCTGCCCGCGCTGGTGCAGCAGCAGGGGTACGGCGGCGGCGACGCCCTTCGTGGCCGAGCGGACGACCTGGGCGGTGTCCACGGCCCACGGGGCGGTGCCGTCGACGTCCCGCGTGCCTGCCCACAGGTCGACGACCTTGCGGCCGTCCCGGTAGACGGCGACCGCGGCGCCGCGCTCGCCGCGCTGCTGGAAGTTGCGCAGGAACGCGTCCCTGACCGGCTCGAAACCCGACTGCACCGTGCCCCGGATGTCCCGGACGTCCACGCTCCCACGCTCCTTACGCGATCGGTCACCCCATGGTGCAACGCGCTACCGGGTGACCGGCTTCCGGGTCGGGTCGAAGCCGAAGGGCAGCTCCAGCCGGTGCCGGCGCATCAGTTCCTCGTCGGCGAGCAGGTCGCCGGTCGGGCCGTCGGCCGCGATGACGCCGTCGCTGAGCACGACCGCCCGGGGGCACAGTTCGAGCGCGTACGGCAGGTCGTGGGTGACCATCAGGACGGTGACGTCCAGCGAGCGGAGGATGTCGGCGAGTTCGCGGCGGGAGGCCGGGTCCAGGTTGGACGAGGGCTCGTCGAGGACGACGATCTCGGGTTCCATGGCGAGGACGGTCGCCACCGCGACCCGCCGCCGCTGGCCGAAGGAGAGGTGGTGCGGTGGCCGGTCGCCGTACTCCTCCATGCCGACCCGGGCGAGCGCCTCGCGCACGACCGCCTCCAGCTCGGGGCCGCGCAGTCCGGCCGCCGCCGGGCCGAAGGCGACGTCCTCGCGGACGGTCGGCATGAACAGCTGGTCGTCGGGGTCCTGGAAGACGATGCCGACCCGGCGGCGGATCTCCGCGAGGTTGGCCTTCGCGACGGGCAGTCCGGCGACGGTCACCGTTCCGGCGCCGCCGGTGAGGATGCCGTTGAGGTGGAGCACGAGGGTGGTCTTGCCGGCGCCGTTGGGGCCGAGGAGGGCGACCCGTTCGCCGCGCTCGACGGTGAGGTCGACGCCGAAGAGCGCCTGGTGGCCGTCGGGGTAGGCGTACGCGAGGCCGCGGACGTCGAGCGACGGGACGAAGTTCGGACTCATAGGGTCCATCCCAGCAGACAGATGAGCAGGGCGGTGAGGGGGAGGGCGGCGGCCGAGGACCACTGGGCCCGGGAGGCCCCCACGTCGTCGATGACCGGCATGGAGCCGGTGTACCCGCGGCTCACCATCGCCAGGTGGACGCGTTCGCCGCGTTCGTAGGAGCGGATGAACAGGGCACCCGCCGACTTCGCGAGCACTCCCCAGTGCCGTACACCCTTCGCCTCGAAGCCGCGTGAGCGGCGGGCGACGGACATGCGCCGCATCTCGCCGGTGACGACGTCGCCGTACCGGACCATGAAGGTGGCGATCTGGACGAGGAGGGGCGGGAGCTTCAGCCGTTGCAGGCCGAGCAGCAGGGCCCGCAGTTCGGTGGTGGCGGCGAGGAGCACCGACGTGGCGACGCCCAGGGTGCCCTTGGCCAGCACGTTCCAGGCGTCCCACAGGCCCGGTACGGAGACGTGGACGCCGAGCAACCGCGTCTGCTCGCCGGGCACGACGAACGGCATCAGGAACGCGAACGCGACGAACGGGACCTCGATCACCAGGCGCCGCAGCACGAAACCGGGCGGTACCCGGGCGGCACCCGCGACCGCGCCGAGCAGCACGGCGTACGCCGCGAAGGCCCACACCGCCTCGCGCGGCGTGGAGACGACGACCACGACGAAGGCGAGGACGGCGGCGAGCTTGCAGTGCGGCGGCAGCCGGTGCACGGGTGAGTGCCCGTGCCGGTAGAGCTTGTGCGCGTGGCCGGCGCCCACGTCAGACGGTTTCCTCGGCGCGGACGCCGGTGCGGACGTCGTCGCGGCGGCGGCGTACCGCCCAGAAGACGCCCGTGCCGGCCAGGACGGTCGCGCCGACGCCGATGGTGCCCGCCAGCCCCCCGGACAGGCGGGCGTCGGTGAGGCCGCTGACGCCGTAGTCGGCGAGCGGCGAGTCGGCGGCGGCGTGCTCCTCGGCCTTCCGGTCGATGCCCTGGTCGGCGGCGACCTTCTCCAGGCCGTCGGGGCTGGCGGAGGCGTAGAAGGAGACGAACCCGGCCAGCACGAGGGCGGTGGCCAGGCCGGTGGCCCAGACCTTCCCGGTGGACCGGGCGGCCGGAGCCGCCACGGGCGCGGGGGACGCGTCCACCAGCTCGCCGCCCACCCGCAGCTTCAGCGGCGTGGTCAGGCCGCGTGCCCCGTACACCAGGTCGGGCCGTACGGCGATGACGGCGCCGACGGTCGCGGTCGTGATCAGCGCCTCGCCGACGCCGATCAGGAGGTGGACCCCCACCATGGCGGTGAGGACCTTGCCGACGGGTACGGCGGTGGTGCCGCCGATCGCGTAGACGGCGGTGAACGCGGCGGCCGCGGCCGGTACGGACACCAGCGAGGCGACGAAGGAGGCGACGGTCACCGACCGGCGTGACCGGGGCAGGACCTTGACCAGGCCGCGGAAGAGCCCGTACGCGACGAGGACGGTGACCACGCCCATGACGGTGATGTTGACGCCGAGCGCGGTGAGCCCGCCGTCGGCGAACAGGACGCCCTGCATCAGCAGGACCACCGCGATGCACAGCACCCCTGTCCAGGGCCCGACGAGTATCGCGGCGAGCGCGCCGCCGAGCAGATGCCCGCTGGTCCCGGCCGCCACGGGGAAGTTCAGCATCTGCACGGCGAAGATGAACGCCGCGACCAGTCCGGCGAGCGGCGCGGCCCGCTCCCCCTCGTAGCCCGCGTAGCCCTCGGCACGGGAGGTCCCTCCGAGCTCCCGCCGCGCTCCGCGCAGGCTGACCGCGACAGCACCGGCGGCGACGAGACCGGCGGCGGCGGAGACCGGCGCGTTGATGAATCCGTCGGGAACATGCATGCGGGGACCGCTTTCGGACAGGCGGAAAGGGACGGCTCTGATGATGGGTCCTTCTGCGAACGACTTGCAAGAGCGTCCACATCACAGAAGCGGGGCGGGCGCAGACCACGGAATGGTGGGACATTAGAGACAAACGAGGCGAGTGTGAGGAGTCGGCCCATGTACCCCGCTGAGGAAGGTGTCGTAGTCCGCACCAAGGCCCTGATCGTGACCGACGGCCCTCTCTCCCGCCCCGTTCCCGTCGCGATGCGCTACCGGCCGGCCGGCCCGGAGCCCGTCGTACAGCTGTGCTTCCCGGGCGGCACCGAGTGGAGCTTCCCGCGCACCCTGCTGGAGACCGGTCTGCGCGCCCCCGCCCGGGACGGCGACTTCGGCGTCTGGCCGTGCGGCCGGGTCCAGACGATCGTGGAGTTCCACGCGCCGGAGGGCGTGGCCGTGGTGCAGTTCGACTCCTCGGCGCTGCTGCGCTTCCTCCGGCGTACGTACGCCGCCACCACGTCGACCGTCACCCGGTGACTCCGGGAGGGCACGACGCGGCGGCGGCGTGACGCCCGCGCCCCGCCGCCGTCCCCACCGCGGTCAGGGCGCGTGCCCGGGGCGGCCCTCCGCTCGAGCGGCCGCCCAGGGGCGGGTGTGTCAGGCGCGTACGAGCTTCCGCCCGCCGTCCTCGGACGCGTCGCCCGCCGGCTCCCCGCGCAGCCCCTCGCCCTCGACGTCCACGTTGGGCAGGGCGCGGTCCAGCCAGCGCGGCAGCCACCAGGCCTTGCGGCCGAGCAGGGCGAGCACCGCCGGGACGATCGCCATGCGGACCACGAACGCGTCGAAGAAGACGGCGACGGCGAGACCGAAGCCGATCATCTTGACCATCTGCTCGCTGGAACCGATGAAGCCCGCGAAAACGGCGATCATGATGACGGCCGCGGCCGTGACGACCCGGGCCCCGTGCCGGAAGCCGGTCACGATCGCCTCGCCTGGCCGCTCCCCGTGGACGTACGCCTCACGCATCCGGGTGACGAGGAAGACCTCGTAGTCCATCGCCAGGCCGAAGACGACGCCCACCATGAAGATCGGCATCATGCTCATGATCGGGCCGGTCTGCTCCACCCCGAAGACGGAGCCGAGCCAGCCCCACTGGAAGACGGCCACGACCGCGCCGAGGGCGGCGACCACCGACAGCAGGAAGCCGAGCGCGGCCTTGAGCGGCACCAGCACCGACCGGAAGACCACCATCAGCAGCAGGAAGGCCAGGCCGACGACGAGCGCCAGGTAGGGCAGCAGGGCGTCGTTCATCTTCTGCGAGAAGTCGATGTTCATCGCGGTCGCGCCGGTGACCAGCACGTCGTCGCCTGTGGTGTCCCGGATCGAGTGGACCAGGTTCTCCGTCTCGACGGAGGAGGGCCGGTCCTTCGGCACGACGGTGATGATCGAGGTGTCGCCCGCCTCGTTGGGCGTGGCGGGGGTGACGGCGGCGACGCCGTCCAGGCCCTTGATGTCGGTGACGGTACGGTCCGCGGCGGCCTTGTCGCCGTCGACGACGACCATCAGCGGCCCGTTGGAGCCGGGTCCGAAGCCCTCCGACAGCAGGTCGTAGGCGCGACGCTGGGTGGTGGAGGTGGGCTGGGCGCCGTCGTCGGGCAGACCCATCTCCAGCGAGGCGGCCGGTACGGCGACGGCACCGAGGCCGATGACGCCGACGAGCAGGACGGCGACCGGGCGGCGCAGCACGAAACGGGCCCAGCGGGTGCCCAGGTTCGCCCTGGTCTCGGCGGGCGCGCCCTCGGCGGCCTTGCGGGCCTTGCGGCCCACCACGCGCCGGCCGGCGTAGCCGAGCAGCGCGGGGATGAGGGTGAGGGCGATCAGGACGGCGATCAGGACCGTGCCGGCCGCCGCGAAGCCCATCTTCGTCAGCATCGGGATGTTGACGACGGCCAGACCGACCAGGGCGATGACCACGGTGAGACCGGCGAAGACGACGGCGGAGCCGGCCGTGCCGACGGCCCGCCCGGCCGCTTCCTCCCGCTCGCGGCCCTCGGCGAGCTCGGCGCGGTAGCGGGAGACGATGAACAGCGCGTAGTCGATCCCGACCGCGAGGCCGATCATCATCGCGAGGGTGGAGGTGGTGGAGCCGAGGTCCAGGGCGGACGCGAGCGCCGTGATCGTGGAGACGCCGATGCCGACGCCGATGATCGCGGTGAGCAGCGGCAGTCCGGCCGCGACCAGCGACCCGAAGGTGATGACGAGGACGATGCCCGCGACGATCACACCGATGATCTCGCCCGCGCCGGTCTCCGGGACGGTCTGCAGCGCGTCGCCGCCGATCTCGACGGTCAGCCCGCTCTCGCGGGCCTCCTCACCGGTGGCCTTCAGCGCCTCGCGGGTCGCGTCGGTCAGCTCCATGCCGTTGACCTTGTAGGACACCTGCGCGTAGGCGGTGCTGCCGTCCCGTGAGACCGCCTGGACGGTGTACGGGTCGGTGACGTCGGCGACCTGGTCGGAGCCGGCCCTCAGCTCGCCGACGGCCTCGCCGACCGTGGCCTTGTTGGCCGGGTCGGTCATCTTCTGCCCGTCGGGGGCCTTGAAGACGACGCGGGCGGTGGCGCCGTCGGCGCCGGCGGCCGGGAAGCGCTCTTCGAGGAGGTCGAAGGCCTTCTGGGCCTCCGTCCCCGGTATGGAGAAGGAGCTGGACGTCGCGACGGGCGCGGAGGCTGCTCCGACGCCGGCGAGCGCCAGCAGCGCGACCCATATCAGGGCTACATAGTGGCGGTGCCGGAAGGCGGACCGGCCGAGTCGGTAGAGGAACGTTGCCACGGGGGCGTCTCCCGGTGATGGGTGGACAAGGACATGGGGAGTCGGCCCGACAGCGTGAGCGGTACGTGTCAGGTGCTGCTGGGTGGTGCGGGTGCGTGGTGCGGGTGCTCGTGCGCCGGGCTGGGTGTTCCCGTCGTACGCGGTGGCGCCGGTGGTGCGGTGGAGCGTCAGACGCCCAGGGCGGGGAGGACCACGGCGTCGACGTAACCGGTGAGGAACGCCTGGTCGACCGGCCGGTCCTCGATGAGGGGACGGGCGACGAAGGCACCGATGAACATGTGCGGGACGAGCTTGAGCGCCGGGTTGTCCACGCTCACCTCACCGCGCCGCACCGCGCGGCCCAGCACCTCGTCGAGCCCGGTCATCTCGGGTTCGACGAGCAGGTCGCGCAGCGCCTGGAGCAGGTCGGGGTTGTCGTGGACGGCATGGGCGAGGCCCCGCATCAACGCGGAGTCCCTCTCCATCTGGCAGTCGTCGGAACGCGCCAGCATCTCGTGGAAGTCGCCGCGCAGCGAGCCGGTGTCGATCTCGGCGATGTGGACCGGCTTGTTGTGCCGCAGGGCGTGGGCGACCAGCTCGGGCTTGCTCCCCCACTGGCGGTAGAGGGTGGCCTTGCTGGAGTGGGTGCGGGCGGCGACGGCGTCCATGGTGAGCGCGTCGTACCCGACCTCGCGGAGCAGGTCGAGCACGGCTTCGTAGAGCTCGGCCTCGCGCTCCGGGGTGAGCCTGCCACGTGCCATGCCTGACGACTCCCATCGAGACGAAACGGTTTCGTACACCTCGACCGTACGCCAGGGCCTCTGCGAAACGAAACCGTTTCGTACGTGTCCCCGGTCACGGTGATCCTCACCAACTGCCGTGATCGGGTTGCCGGGCCCCCTCCGCGCGGAAAGCATGGCTGTGTGAGCAGTGACGGCGCATACCTCCGCTACCCCCACCTCCACGACGGCCTGCTGTGCTTCGCGGCCGAGGACGACCTGTGGGTCGCCCCCCTGGCCGCGGACGGTGAACCGCCCGGCCGTGCCTGGCGCGTGACGGTCGACCGGACGCGCGTCGGACACCCGCGCTTCTCGCCGGACGGACGGCACATCGCGTACACGACCTGGCGCAGTCTGGACCCGGAGATCCACCTGGTACCGGTGGACGGCGGGCCCGCGCGCCGGCTGACCTACTGGGGGTCGCTCGACACCCGGGTGTGCGGGTGGACGCCGGACGGCGAGATCCTCGCCGTCGCCTCGCACGGCCAGCCGTTCTCGCACTTCTCCTGGGCGTACAAGGTCCCGCTCGACGGCTCGCCCGGCGGGCGCCTGCCCTGGGGGCCGGTCTCCGACATCGCGGTCGCGGACGTCGACGGCCGGCACCTCACCCTGCTCCTGACCGGCAAGCCGCCGCACGAGCCGGCCGCGTGGAAGCGGTACCGGGGCGGGGCGACGGGGCGGCTGTGGCTGCACGGGGAGCGACTGCTGCCCGACATCGAGGGACACCTCGACTGCGCGATGTTCGTGGGCGGCCGGATCGCGTTCCTCTCCGACCACGAGGGCGTCGGCAACCTCTACTCCTGCCTGCCGGACGGCGGCGACCTGCGGCGGCACACCGACCACGACGACTTCTACGCCCGGCACGCCTCCTCCGACGGGCGCCGCGTGGTCTACCAGTGCGCGGGCGACCTGTGGATCGTGGACGACCTGACCCCGGACTCGGTGCCGCGCAGGCTGGCCGTGCGGCTCGGCGGGCCGCGCGCCGGACGGCGCACGCACCAGGCACCGGCGGCGAACAACGTGGACGCCGTGTCGGTGGACGAGACGGGCCGGGCCAGCGCCGTCTCCGTACGCGGCAGCCTGTACTGGCTCACCCACCGGGACGGGCCCGCCCGGACGATCGCCGACACCCCGGGCGTACGGGTGCGGCTGCCGGAGATGCTCGGCGGCAGCGGCCGGATCGCGTACGTCACCGACGCCGAGGGCGAGGAGGCCGTCGAGGTGGCCCACCTGCCGCGCGTGAGCGGCGACCGGGCGCCGAGGCGGCTCGCGGCGGGCCGGCTGGGCCACGTCACGGAGATGGTGTCCGACCCGGAGGGCGAGCGGCTGGCGATCGCGTCGCACGACGGGCGACTTCTGCTGCTGGACGTCTCGGAGGAGCCCGAGGCGCCGGAGGAGCCGGCGGCACCGGGCGGTGAACCGGCGGGCGGGCCGGAGCTCGGGCCGGGGGGCGGCCCCGAAGGTGGTGCGGGGGGTGGTCCGGAGGACGGGCTGACGGAGCTGACCCGCTCGATCAACGGCCCCGTCCGGGACATGGCGTTCTCCCCCGACGGCGCCTGGCTGACCTGGGCACACCCCGGGATCGGCCGGTCACTGCGGCAGATCAAGATCGCCCGGATCAAGGACCGGACGATCGTCGACGTCACCGACGGGCGGTTCGAGGACGAGAGCCCCGTCTTCACCCGGGACGGCCGCTACCTCGCCTTCCTCTCCTGGCGGGGCTTCGACCCGGTGTACGACGTGCACACCGGGGACCTGTCCTTCCCGCTCGGCTGCCGCCCCCACCTCGTACCCCTCGCCTCCACCACGCCGTCCCCGTTCGCGCTGTCGCCCGAGGGGCGGCCGGCGGCGGGCGGCCTGGACCTCACGGAGGAGGCGGCGGAGGGCGACGGGACGGTGGTCGTCGAGTTCGAGGGGCTGGAGAACCGGGTGACCCCCTTCCCGGTCGCCGCCTCCAAGTACTCGTCCCTGCACCCGGTGAGCGGCGGCGGCCTGGTGTGGCTGCGGTGGCCGATCTCCGGCGCGCTGGGCGAGACGTTCGCCAACCCCGCCGACACCTCCGGGCGGCCCACGCTCGAACACTTCAACCTCGCGAAGGCCCGCAGGACCGAACTCGTCGACCACCTGGACTGGTACGCCGTGAGCGGTGACGGGACACGGCTCGTCGTCTTCGACGAGGGCGACCTGCGGGCCGTTCCGGCGACCGAGACGGGTGACAGCGACAGCACGGTGTACGTCGACTCCCGCCGGATCCTGCACGAGGTGGACCCGGGCGCGGAGTGGCGCCAGGCGTACGAAGAGGCGGGGCGGATCATCCGCGCCTACTTCTGGGACCCGGGGATGAGCGGCATCGACTGGGACGCCGTCCTCGACCAGTACCGCCCGCTGGTCGAACGGGTGGCCACGCCCGACGAGTTCGCCGACCTGCTGCGGGAGGTGCTCGGCGAGCTGGGCACCTCCCACGCGTACGTCACGCCCGCGCGCCGCAACGAGGGCCCGCCGCACTACCAGCGGGCACAGGGCCTGCTGGGCGCCAACTTCGTGTGCCGGGACGGCCGGTGGACGGTGAAGCGGATCCTCCTGGGCGAGTCGTCCGACTCCAAGGCGCGCTCACCCCTGGCCGGTACGGGCATCCGGGAGGGCGCCGTCCTCACCCACGTGGACGGCCGGCCGGTGGACCCCGTGGCGGGGCCGTACCCGCTGCTGGCCGGGGCGGGCGGGACGACGGTCGAGCTGACGTTCCGCCCCGACGGGGGTGAGGGCCGCCCCCGGCGCGTCGCCGTCGTCCCGCTGGTCGACGAACGGCCGCTGCGGTACCAGGACTGGGTCGCCAAGCGCCGCGACGTGGTGCGGGAACTGAGCGGCGGCAAGTGCGGATACCTGCACATCCCGGACATGGGCGGCTCGGGCTGGGCGCAGTTCAACCGGGACCTGCGGCTGGAGGTGTCACGGCCCGCTCTGATCGTGGACGTCCGGGGCAACGCGGGCGGGCACATCAGCGAGCTCGTCGTCGAGAAGCTCTCCCGCAGGATCCTGGGCTGGGACCTCACGCGGGGGGCGCAGCCCGTCTCGTACGCCTCGAGCGCCCCGCGCGGCCCGGTCGTCGCCCTCGCCGACGAGGCCACGGCGTCGGACGGCGACATGATCACGGCCGCGTTCAAGCTCCTGGGCCTCGGGCCCGTGGTGGGGCAGCGCACCTGGGGCGGAGTCGTCGGCATGACGGGCCGCCACCGGCTGGGCGACGGCACGGTGATCACCGTACCCATGAACGCGGCCTGGTTCGACGAGTACGGGTGGTCCGTCGAGAACCACGGGGTGGCCCCGGACATCGAGATCCCGCGCACCCCGCTGGACTGGGCGGAGGGCCGCCACCGCCAGCTCTCGGACGCGGTGGAGGTCGCGCTGGACCTGCTCTCCACCCACCCGGCGTCCCGTCCCCCGGACTACTCCCAAGTCCCCTCGCTCACCCGCCCGAAGCTCCCCCCACGCCCCGGCCGCTGACGCCCGCGGACCCCGGGGCCCCGCCCCGCGACCGGCCCGGTGCGGGACCGCGCCACGGCGGGTCTCCGGACCCGCCCTCGCCGCCCCGCCGCACCCGGCACGGACGCGGCGAAGGCGCGGGTCGCCCCGTACGCGGCCCAGGCCCGGCGCGCACCCGGCCCGGGCACGGGCGCGGGCAGCACCGCCCGCCCCGGCGGCCCCGGCCTACGCGGTGCGCGCGCCGCTCAGAGCGGCGCCGGCGCCCGAGTGCCACCACCCCTCCAGACCGAACCGCATTACCGCCCGCCGCGCCGCCCGGCACACGGCATGTGAGGCCGGGGCGTCCGCCTCCCGCCGCACCAGCACCCGGGGCGCCCGGCACCCGCCGCACCACCACCCGCCACCCGGCACTCCCGGCCGAGACCCGGGCCTCCCACCTCCCGACGACCGCCCGCCGCCCCAGACCGGGGCCGGGCGCCCACGTCCCGCCGCACCACCACCCGCCGCCCCGGGGCCGAGGCGCGGACCGAGGCCGGGGCGCCCGCCCCGGCAGCTCCGAGCCCGGCCGTGGCGCGGGCCCCGCGGACAGGCCCGCCCCCGGGCATGCGCGAGGGCGCACCCGGCGTCCCGGGTGCGCCCTGCGTACTGCCGCCGAGGCGAGGCGTCAGACGTCGCCCCGGTCCGACCGGCCGCGCGTCGCCTGCATGTCGTCCTGCACGCCCTGCCTGCGCTCGTCACGCGGCGGGCGGCTCTTCTGCTGGCCCTTCTGCGTACGCTCCTGCGCCTCGCGCTTCGCGTCCTGGGCCCGCCGCTTGGCCTGGTCCTTCATGTCCTGCGCCTTGTCCTGGAACTGGTCTGCGATACCCATCGAGGTTTCTCCTGAAAGGGTGTGTGGGAGTGCCGGGAACCGTCGTCGGTTCCCGGCCTCGACCAGCCTGGCACGCCCGGACATACCGCGCATTTCGATCAATGCGTAACGGATCGGTCGCGCTCCGTGCGCACCTGCTCGTCCGCCGCGCCACCCGCTCCGACCAGCCCCTTCCGCACGCCCCCGAGCCTCGGCCCGAAGCGCCGCATCTCGCGCTGTCCGACCGTCGCGATGAGCCCGGGCAGGTAGCCGCGCATCGACTGCATGCCCCGCAGCCACCACTGGGCGTACACGTGCGCCGAGCGCCGCTCGATGCCGGCGACGATCCGGTCGACCGCCGGGCCGAGCGGGTACGTCCGGTTCGACGGCCACGGCAGCCGCTGCCGCAACTCCCGCATCACGTCGTCCTCGTCGGCGCCACGCACCATGTCCGTGTCGGTCCACGACAGGTAGCCGACGCCGACCCGCACGCCCTTGTACCCGACCTCGGCGCGCAGGCTGTGCGCGAACGCCTCCACACCCGACTTGGACGCGCAGTACGCGGTCATCATCGGCGCGGGGGTGATCGCCGCGAGCGAGGCGATCTGGAGGAAGTACCCCCGGCTCTCCGTCAGCACCGGCAGGAAGGCCCGCCCCGTCACCGCGCCGCCGATGAGGTTGACCTCGATGACCCGCCGCCACGCGACCGGGTCGGAGTCGACGAACGGGCCGCCCGCCGCGACGCCCGCGTTGGCGACGACGACGTCCACCTTGCCGAAGCGCTCCTTCACCTCGCCCGCGACCTGGGCCATCGCCTCGTGGTCGGTGACGTCGACGTGCCACCAGTCGCTCTCGGTGTGCAGCCGCCCGGAGACCTCCTTCAGCAGCTCCGGCTCCAGGCCGAGCAGGGCGATCTTCGCGCCCCGCGCGGAGAGCTTGCGCGCCAGCAGTTCGCCGACGCCGCGCGCGCCGCCCGTGATGACGGCCACCTGCCCCTCCAGGCTCACCCTGCTCATGCGACCTCCTCCTGTCCGGTACGGACGTACGTCGTCACCAGGCCGCGTATCCGGGCCGTCACGGCCTCCGGCGCCTCGACCGGCGTCATGTGCCCGACACCCGCCAGTTCGTCGAGCCCGAGGCACTCGGGCAGCGCGGCGGCCAGGGCCCTCGCGTGTACGGGCGGGGTGAGCCGGTCGGCCGTGCCGACGATCACCGCCGTCGGTACGGTCAACTCCCGGACGCGCGACTCCACGTCGAGTCCGGCGAGCACCCGCGACCACGCCACCCGCACCGCGCGCGGGCAGGCGTGCACGATCCGGGCGCACTGAGCGACCCGGTCGGCCGCCGAACCGGGGCCCATGGTGGCGTACTTGAGGATGGCCTTCGACACGGGGGTCACCGGCCCGAGGGGCGCCCGGGCGCCCAGGACGGCACCGGTCAGCCGGGTCCGCAGCCGACCGGCCCGCAGCGGCAGCACCAGGGACTCGGCGACCAGCCGCGAGGAGCCCGTACTGCACAGCAGGACGGCCGCCGCGTGGGCACGCAGCCCCGGTCGCCCGGCGGCCGCCATGAGCGTCATGCCGCCCATGGAGTGCCCGGCGAGCACCGCCTTCTCGCCCGGCTCCAGCGTGGCGGCCAGCACGGCCTCCAGGTCGTCGGCGAGGGCGTCGGTGGTGTAACCGGCCGGCCCCACGGCGGGCGAGCGCCCATGGCCGCGCTGGTCGTAGACGATCACCCGGTGGTCGTCGGCGAGGTCCCGCACCTGGGCGGCCCAGAACTCCGTCGAGCAGGTCCAGCCGTGGGACAGCACCACCGCCGGGGCGCCCTCGGGCCCGTACACCTCGACGTGCAGCGTCGATCCGTCGGCGGAGACGGCGGGGACGACCTTCATGCCGCGGCCTCCTTCGACCCGGCCAGCGAGCGGGCGCGGACCACCTCGTACTCCGTCAGGTCCACCGCCTTCGTGGCGCGCCGGAACTCGGACGTCGTGCCCGGCCAGAGCGTGGTGTTGCGCCCGTTGGCGTCCAGGTACCAGCTGTCGCAGCCGCCCGCCTTCCACACCGTCCGCTCCATCCGGGCCTGTACGCGCCGGTTCCACGCGGCGACCGCGGACGGCCGGGCGGCCAGTGCGGCCCGCTCACCGAGCAGGTTCAACTGCCGCAGGTAGTCGGCCATGTAGTTCAGCTGGGACTCGATCATGAGGATCATGGACGAGTTGCCGAGCCCCGTGTTGGGCCCGATGATCGTCATCCAGTTGGGGAAGCCCGCGGCGGTCGCACCGCGCAGCGACTCCATGCCGTCCTTCCACGCCTCGGCGAGCGTGATCCCGTCGGCGCCCACGACCCGTTCGGAGATCGGCATGTCGGTGACGCGGAAACCGGTGCCGAAGATGATCGCGTCGACCTCCGCCTCCGTCCCGTCGGCGGCGACGACGGTCGAGCCGCGCACCTCCGCCAGCCCGGAGGCGACGACGTCCACGTTGGGCTTCGCGAGTGCCGGGTAGTACTCGCTGGACAGCAGGATCCGCTTGCAGCCGATCCGGTACGACGGGGTCAGCTTGGCGCGCAGGGCGGGGTCCTTGATGGCCCTGGCCATGTTGGCCTTGGCGATCGACTCCACCAGCCGCAGTTCGTTCGGCCGCTTGGTGAACGCGCTGACCTGGAGCTCCCGGATGCCCCACAGCAGGCCCCGCCGAGCCGTCCCGGTGATGGGCAGTCGCCGGTGCAGCCACCGCTCGGCGCCGCTGATGGCGCGGTCCATCCGGGGCATGACCCACGGCGGGGTCCGCTGGAAGAGCGTCAGCCTGCCGGCCTTCGGCTGGATCGCGGGCACGATCTGGATGGCCGAGGCTCCGGTGCCGATCATGGCGACACGCTTGCCGGTCAGGTCGTAGTCGTGGTCCCAGCGGGCCGAGTGGAAGACCTTGCCGCCCGCCTCCTCGAAGGAGGCCAGCCCGGGGACGTCCGGGATCCTGGGGTCGGACAGCGGGCCGGTGGCGGAGACCACGACGTCGGCGGTGAGCGTCCCGCGGGTGGTCTCGATCTCCCACCGGAGTTCGTCGTTGTCCCAGCGCATCATCAGCACCTCGTGGTCGAGGCGGATGTGCGGGCGCAGCCGGAAGGTGTCGGTGACGTGCTCCAGGTAGGCGCGGATGTGCCGCTGCCCGGAGAACGTGCGCGGCCAGTCGGGGTTGGGCGCGAACGAGAACGAGTAGAGATGTGACGGTACGTCACATGCGCAGCCGGGGTAGCTGTTGTCGCGCCAGGTGCCGCCGACGGAGTCGGCCCGCTCAAGGACGACGAAGTCGGTGATCCCCTCGCGGCGCAGCCGGACGGCGGCGCCCAGGCCGCCGAATCCGGATCCGATCACCGCCACTCGTACATGCTCGTGCTGGCTCATGCCGCCTCCGCATCGGAAATCCGAGATCCGCAAAACTCTGCCAGCAATCACTGGCACGGTTGTTGGGAGAGTAGAGCAGGCGCATACCGAGCGGTAGGGGTAGGGCCAAGGAAGTTACCGGCGGTACGACATAGGGTTGCGGACGTGACGAACCAGCGGGCGAACGGACGGGTGGACGGACCGGCGGGCGAACCGACGGGGGCCGGGGCGGACGGCCGGGCGGGCGGTCCGGCGGACGGCCGGTCACACGGCGCGGCGCACGAGCCCACGGGCACCTCCGCGGCCCACGCCGACGCGGCCGACGCGGCCGACGACGGGCGCGAGTACCGCATGGAGGAGCTGGCCGAGGCGGCCGGCATCACCGCCCGTACGCTGCGCTTCTACCGCGAGCGGGGGCTGATCCCGCCGCCCCGCCGGGAGGGCCGCATCGCCTGGTACGGCCACCATCACCTGGCCCGGCTGCGGACGATCGCCGCGCTGCTGGAGCGCGGCCACACCCTCAACGGGATCGCCGACCTGGCCGCCGCCTTCGAGAGCGGCCGCGACGTCGGCGAGGTGCTCGGGCTCGGCGAACCGACGGAGGAGGAGCCGGTCCGGCTCACCCCCGAGGAACTGGCCGACCACTTCGGCGACCAGGTCACACCCGAGAACTTCGCCGCCGCCCTGGAGCTCGGGTACCTGGCCACCGACGGCGAGGAGATCGTCCACGTCAGCCGCCGGCTGCTGGAGGTCTCGGCCGCCCTCGTCGGCGAGGGCGTCCCGCTGTCCTCGGTCCTGGCCGCCGCGGCCCGGGTGCGGGAGCACGCCGACGCCCTCGCCTCGCTCTTCGCCGACCTGCTGCACACCCACGCGGTGGCGGACGCCGACCTCGTACGCCTGCGCCCCCTGGCGAAGAGCGTGGTGGAGGCGGAGGTCTCGATGGCCCTGGACCGCCGCCTGCGCGCCCTCAAGCAGTAGTGCGGAGGCGCGCCGCACCGGCGGTGGAGGCGGTGCGGCGCGCGCCCGCGGGCCCGGTGCTCGCCGCGCCCCGCGTACAGCACCGGCCGCCCCGCGGTGTGGCGCTTCCGGCGCCGCTCGCCGCGCCGGGGCTCCCGGACCGGGCCGCCGCGCCCGCCGTGCCCCACGCGCCCCGGGCGCTCGCCGCCCCGGGCGCGGCCGACACCTCCGCCCCGCCCGGCCGGCCGCGGGGCGCGGTCCACCACCGCGCCTTGTAGATGCCCCCGTTCGCCAGGCGGTAGCGGCCGGCCGGCCGGTGCACGGCCACGGTGCGCGTCCACCAGGTCTCCTCCAGGCCCCGCTCCGGCACCGTGGAGATCACCTGCCCGGTCACCGGGTCGTCGCCCACCGCCTTGACCCGCGCCCGGCTGATGTCCGCCGCGCCCGGGAAGTCGCGCAGAAACGTCCCGGTGCTCTTCACGTACTGGTGGACGGCCGAGCCGCTGCTCACCCACAGCCGGTCCGGGTTCCCCGCCACCTGCCCCAGGTCGTGGCCGTGCGGGGCCGGCAGCCGCGCCCCGAAGGCCTCGTCGAGCGTCGGCCGCGCCGCCGTACCGCCCACCCGCAGCGCCACCAGCCGGTCACCGCCCAGCGCCCACAGGACCCGCCGCCCGGCGTCCCACTGGAGTCCGTGCGCGTCCTTCAGCGGGTACGTCGCGAACGGCACGCCCGCCCGCCCCCGCGAGGCCGCGTAGAGCCGCACGACGCCGCCGGTGCTGCCCGCGACGGCGACGTTCCCGTCCGGCAGCAGTTCGATGCTGTGCGGGTTGTGCCGGATCGTCCCCGGCGAGAGCGCGTCGCCCCAGTACCGCCGGCCCGAGGGGTACTCGACCACCGCCGCGAACCCGGACGAGGCCACCGTCAGCACATACGTCCTGCCGCGCCAGACCCGCACCTTGGCCTCGCTGGGGTGCACCCAGCTCACGTCCGGATCCAGGTCCGCGTACCGGGCGTCCCCGAGCGGTGAGAACGCCCACCGCACGACGGCCGGATCGGCGCCCGGGTCCCACCCGCGCCGCGCGCCGTCGAGGAGCAGGACGCGCCTGGAGGCCTGGTCGGTGAGGAGGACGTCGGGCGTCCCGGCGGGGATCGCGGCGGCGGGAACCGGGACGGCGGCCGACGTCGGTACGGTGGCGACGATCAGCAGACCGCACGTGACGGCCGCGACCAGGACGGACTTCAGCGGCGTACGTACGGCGGTGAATCGCACACCGCCTCACCTTGCCAGAAGCATCCCCCGAAGTGAGGTTCGCCACACCAGCACTGACATACCCTCACTTCCGGATCCGGCCGCTCCCGCTTCGGCGGCGCGGCCTCAGAGCTCGTACACCGCCGTGACCGGGGCGTGGTCGCTCCACCGCTCGCCGTGCGTCGCGGCGCGCTCCACCCACGCCTTGACCGCGCGGGCGGCGAGGCCCGGCGTCGCCACCTGGAGGTCGATGCGCCAGCCCGCGTCGTTGTCGAAGGCGCGGCCGCGGTAGGACCACCAGGAGTAGGGCCCCTCCTGGCCGGGGTGGAGGGCGCGGACGACGTCGACGTACGCGGCCTCGTCGAAGACGCGGGTCAGCCACTCCCGCTCCTCGGGGAGGAAGCCGGAGTTCTTCCGGTTGGCCTTCCAGTTCTTCAGGTCGGCCTCCTGGTGGGCGATGTTCCAGTCGCCGCAGACGACCACCTCGCGGCCGTCGGCGGCCGCGCGCTCCTTGAGCTCCTTCAGGTACGGCAGGAACTCGCCCATGAAGCGGGTCTTCTCGTCCTGCCGCTCGGTGCCGACCTCGCCGGAGGGCAGGTAGAGGCTGGCGACCGTGACGCCGGGCAGGTCCGCCTCCACGTACCGGCCGGTGCCGTCGAACTCGCTCGACCCGAATCCGATCCGTACCGCGTCGGGCTCACGCCGCGTGTAGACCGCCACCCCCGCGCGGCCCTTCGCGGCGGCCGGGGCGTGGACGGTGTGCCAGCCCTCCGGCGCGCGGACCGCCTCGGGGAGCTGGGACTCCTCGGCCCGTACCTCCTGGAGGCACACCACGTCGGCCTCGGTGGTGGCCAGCCACTCCACGAAGCCCTTCTTGGCGGCGGCACGCAGACCGTTTACGTTCACGGACGTCACAATGAGCATCCGCGCACCCTACCGACAACGCCTCGAAGACCGCTCCGCATGATTGTACGATGCCACGCATGATTATTCACACCCGGCCGTTCGACCACCCCGACGCCCGCAAGCTCAACGACATGGTGCAGCTGGAGTACGCCGAGCGGTACGGCGACGAGGGCGACCTCACCCCGCTCGACCCGTCGATGTTCCGCCCTCCGCGCGGCCTGTACCTCATCGCCTACGACGCGCAGGACCGCCCCGTCGCCACCGGAGGCTGGCGCGCGCAGGAGAGGAACGACGAGGGGTACGCCGACGGCGACGCCGAGCTCAAGCGCATGTACGTGATCCCGGAGGCCCGGGGTCTGGGCCTCGCCCGCCGCATCCTCGCCGCCCTGGAGGACGACGCCCGGGCCGCCGGCCGCACCCGGATGGTGCTGGAGACCGGCGACGCGCAGCCGGAGGCCATCGCGCTGTACGTGTCCAGCGGCTACGAGCCCTGCGCCAAGTTCGGCTACTACCGGGAGTACGAGAGCAGCCGCTGTTTCGCCAAGCCGCTGAAGTGACGGCGAACGCCTGGAGTGACGGCGAAGTGACCCCTCCGGTGAAGTCGTGGTGACGCGCCCCTGACAAACCGTCGCCGTCCATGACACCCTGCCTCACGCACGTCGATCCGCACCGCTCTTCGTTCCCCCACCCTGCCCGGCCGCGTCTGCCGCGCACCGGGCACGGCAGAAGGAGACATGCGTGAGAGGCCAACGCACCGCCACGGGCGTCCTGCTGACCGTCGGAGCCCTGCTCACCGGCACCCTGTCGGCCACCGCCGCCACCGCGGCCCCGACGGCGCCCGCCCCCGACACCAGGACCGTCACCACCGCCGAACAGCACAAGGCGCGAACCTTCTGGACCGCCGAACGGATGCGCTCCGCCGCCCCGCTCGACCTGCTGCTCACCCCGCGGGCCGTCAAGAAGCTCAAGGCCCCTGAACCGGGCGGCGCCACCACCACCGTCGCGCCCACCGCCTTCCCCCAGGCGGGCGGGGCGTGGACCGGCGGCGGGGCCGTCGTGAAGACGTCCGGACGCGTCTTCTTCACCCACCAGGGCCGCACGGCCTCCTGCTCCGGCAACGCCGTGACCAGCCAGAACGCCAGCACCGTGATCACCGCGGGGCACTGCGTGAAGTACCAGGGCAGCTGGCACACCAACTGGGTCTTCGTCCCCGCGTACGACAACGGCCAGGCCCCCTACGGCCAGTGGACCGCCTCGAAGACGCTGACCACCCCCCAGTGGGAGGCGAGCGAGGACATCAACCACGACATCGGCGCGGCCGTCGTCGCACCGCTGAACGACCAGAAGCTCACGTCCGTCACCGGCGCCCAGGGCATCCAGTTCAACGGCGGCTACAACAAGCGGATGTACGCCTTCGGCTTCCCCGCCGCCTCCCCCTACGACGGCTCGAAGCTGATCTACTGCAGCGGGAACTCCTCCAAGGACTTCCTCTTCTCCCAGGACCACAGCCTGGGCTGCAACATGACGGGCGGCTCCAGCGGCGGGCCCTGGTTCACCGGCTTCAGCGAGACGGCCGGCACGGGCCTCCAGGTCTCGGTGAACAGCTTCGGCTACACGTTCCTGCCCAACCGGATGTTCGGCCCGTACTTCGGCGACGAGGCCAAGGCCCTGTACGACAAGGCCCAGACGTCCTAGCGGGGCGAACGCCCGGCGGCCCGCCGCCGGGCGTCACGGCCGCGGCCCGGTGCCCTCCCCGGCGCGTCCCGTGGCGGGCGCGGGCCCCGCGGCACCCGGCGCCGCACCGTCGGCCGGGCCGCTGACGCCCCGGACGCCGTACCGGTCCCCGGCAGGGGCCCCGGTCGCCGCTCCGCGCCCGGCAGGAGCCGCCGGAGGGCCGGGCTCCCGGCCGGCCGGCGGTCTCGTCGGGGAGCGCGGGACCTCGGCCCCGTCCACCGCCCCGAGGCGCGCCGTGCCCTCGGGGCCCTCGTGGCCCTCGGTAGTAGCGATGTCATCGACGGCCCGCCGGGGGGAGGGGGCGGCGACAGCGTTGTCGGTCAGCCAGCGCTGGGACGCCGACCCGTCACGCACCTTGACGACCACGGCGGACCCCTCCCGCTCGGCGACCGGCACCAGGCCGAGGCCCGCGTGCCACCGGGGCACCACATGGCCCTGGACGCTCAGGTCGTACCGCACGGTCACGGCGGCCTGCGTCGCGCACAGCCGCAGCACGACCGCGCCGGAGGGCTCCTGCGAGTGGGGGCACAGTTCCGGGGCCGCGGCGCTGCGCAGCAGCCCGTCCCGCTCGTACCGCCAGCCCTGCGTCGGGGAGCCCGAACACGGCGCGAGCGTGAGCTCGGCGCCCACCAGCGGGCGGCTCTCCCGGATGTCGAGGCACAGCCCGGCCGCGGCGTTGCGCAGCCGGGTGTCCAGGGCCCCGCCGTGCCCGGCGGACTCGGGCGGCTGCGGCGGGGCGGCCGTGGACCCGCCCGGGCCCGGCGCGGGGACGGCACCGCCCGACGGGGCCGCCGTGCCTCCCGGGGGCACCACTCCGGCGCTGTGCCCGCCACCGTCCGTGCCCGTCCAGAGGCTCGGCAGGGCCGCCACACCCAGGACACCGGTCATCACCAGTCCCAGTCCCACCAGGAACGCTCCCCCACCCGGCACGGCCCCCGCCAGGCGCCGCGCGGCACCCATCGGCACGACCCGCGAGTGACGGCCGGACCTGCGCGCCTCCGCCGGGGCGCCGGCGCCGGGGCCGGTGCCGGTACGGGTGCGGGAGCGGGCCGGCCGCGATTCGACGTACCCCCGGGCACTCCCGCCGAGGACCGCTTCGGCGAGGAGCAGCGGCAACCGCCCTTCGGAGTGGTTCAACTGGTCCGCCGCGTAACGGCAGTGCCGGCACTTCGACAAATGCCGGCGGATGTCCGGGATGAGCGCGCCGCCGCGGCGCAGCGATATGTCGAGGAGCCGGTTGTAGTGGCGGCATTCCGGGTCCGTCGCGAGTTCCGAGTGGGCGTGCAGACAACCGGCGCGCAACAGTTCACGGGCCTCTTCGAGTCGCGCCGTGGCGGCCCGGGGATCGATGGCCAGCAAAGCGGCCGGAATGGATATCCCCTCCGCCTCCACCTCACGGTGCCAGAGCAGTACCTGCGCCGGTCCGGGCAGCGCCGCGAAGGCGCGGGCGAGGAACCTCCGGTCCGGCGCCGGCGCCGCGGGGGCGGGCAGTCCGGTCAGGAGGGCGGCGACGCGCCCGTCCTCGGCCCACTCCGCGACGGTACGGCGCACGGCCACCAGCAGCCGCGGCCGGAGCGCCGCCCGCGCAGGCCCCGCGCCGCCGTACCTCAGCTCGTCCAGGACCCGCGCGAAGGCCGCGGACACGGCCATCGAGGCGTAGGTGCGCGAGGCGGTGAGCAGCGTGGCGTAGTCGTTCGCCGCGCCGCAGTGCCGCGCCATGATCACGGTGGCGGGATAGGCGTCCGCCTCGGCGGCCGGGCCGTCGGGCGCGGCGCTCAGCATGTCGGCGAGTGCCGCGTCCGCCCCTCCGGATGTGGGCGCGTAGGGCGGCGGTGGCGGGACGGAATGCTCGGGACGGGGAAAGGGCATGGATGTTTTTCCGTTCAGGGCATTGCGATGGGGGGCTGAAGGTGAACGCAGCCTGATTGGTACATACCTTGTCGGCGCGATTCCCTTTTAGGGACAACACCGTCCACTAATTCGAACTGCCGCTCAATAAAGCCCTGTCGGGCCCGTAGGGCTGCACAGCCTTCCATAACCCGCCGGTATGGAACAAGAGTTCCGGCTCGCGAGGCTTCCCGGCCTATTCCACCCGCCCCCCGCGCGCCCCGACGCGCCCCCGGCCCCCGGCCCCCGGCCCCCGTACGTCCCGCCCGGCCGACTGCCCGACCACCCGACGGCCCGCCGTCCGTTCCGGGCACCAACGACAAGATCCCGCCCGATCGGAACGATCGGACGGGATCTTGTGTGTGCGTGGACCTGAGGGGATTTGAACCCCTGACCCCCTCGATGCGAACGAGGTGCGCTACCAGTCTGCGCCACAGGCCCTTGCGACGTGTGAAACATTAGCATCCCGATCCGGGTGCTCGGAAATCCGCTTCCCCGGGGCCGCGGGGAGGCGCGTCACGCCGTCCTCACTCGTTGGCCGCGCGCGGGCGGTCCTCGTCCGCGTACTGGTCGAAGAGGGGCGTCCTGCCGTGGTCGTGGGAGCGGCGCGGCGGGTGCGGGCTCGGGTGCGGGTTCTGCCGGGTGGCGGGCGGCGGAGTGGGGTCGGCCGCGGAGGAGCGGGCCGCGCTCCAGGTCTCCGGGTCGGTGACGTCGACGCCACCCGTGGCACGCGGAGCGACCGGCGCGGTGACGTACGTGGGCAGCGGCACGGGGACCGGGTCCCAGCTGTCGCCGCGGGTGGGGCCGTGGTCACGCTGCTGGTCCACCCACTCGGCGTGGTCGGTCTGCTCGACCAGCGCGCGGCGGCCGGCCTCCTGCGGGGTGAGCACAGGGGCCGGCTCCGGCTCGGGGTCCGCACGGCGGACCTCGGGCGCGTCGCCCTGGTCCGGCGCGGGCCGGCCGCGCGGACGGCTCTCCCGCAGGCGCTGCGCCGCGACCTCGGCCCGGCGCCGGTCCATGACGTACACGAAGCGGCGGCGCTCCTGGGCCCGCAGGTGCACGATGTACGCGCTGAGCAGCACGGCGGGGACGCCCGGGGCCCACAGGAACGCGAGTCCGCCGACGGCCGCGACGACCGCGCCGACCGTGAAGGCGAGGAAGAGGACGACCGTGGTGCGCCGGCGCCGGGCGAGGACCTTCGAGCGCCGGGCCCGCTCCGCGGCCGCCCCGGTGGGCAGGGGGCGCCGGGCCGGGCGCGGCCTGGCGGGCGGGGCCGCCGGAGCCTCCAGGCGCGCCTCCGTACGGTCCGGGGGCGCGGCGAAAGCCCGGACGTCGACCGAGCTGAGGTGCTCGGTCTCGGCGTCCGGGTCGACGTCGGGCGAGGCCGCCTGCTCGGCGCCCCGCTCGCGCAACTCCTTGGCGTACCGGCGCTCCATGCCCGCCCGTCCGGAAAGGAGCCGGATGGCGGTACTGAAGCGTTCCGTCGGACGGGCTTCGTTCAGCTCGTCCTGCCTGCGGAGCCACATCGGCACCAGGTAGGCGGCCCAGGCCCCGACGATGACTGCGTAGATGAGGCCGCTGCTGCTCACGACTCACACGGTAGAGGGGTTCGCATCCAGCCATCGGCCAATTGGGCCGGTGTGTCGCACGATCTGGCTCATATCACTGAATTTTTTTGTGATTGGTCGGACCGGTTCCGACAGATCGGCGACTGAATTCGAACATTTATTTTATTTACGGGAGGCATGGCCCCATTCAGCGGGGGGTTCCCCGGCCGGTCCGGTGCCAGCGGCGCAGCAGGCCTTCCGGCACCTCCTCCGCGGTGAGCGCGAAGACGAGATGGTCGCGCCAGGCGCCGTCGATGTGGAGGTAGCGCGGGCGCAGCCCCTCCTCGCGGAACCCCAGTTTCTCCACGACGCGGCGGCTCGGCGTGTTCTCGGGCCGGATGCACACCTCGATCCGGTGCAGGCCGACCGTGCGGAAACAGTGGTCGACGGCGAGCGCCACGGAGGTCGGTATGACTCCCCGGCCGGCGACGTCGCGGTCCACCCAGTAGCCCACGTGGCCCGAGCACATGGAGCCCCAGGTGATGCCCGCCACCGTCAGCTGGCCTACCAGCCGGCCCTCGTACTCGACGACGAACGGCAGCATGCGCCCCGCGTTCGCCTCCGCGCGCAGGTGGCGGACCATCTGGCGGTACGTCGGGCGCTGCGCGAGCGGTACGCCCGGCGCGGGCGGCGGAATGGTCGCCTCCCAGGGGCGCAGCCAGTCGCGGTTGCGCCGGTTGACCTCGCGCCACTCCCGCTGGTCGCGCAGCTTTATCGGCCGCAGGACCACGGCGCCGTCCGCCAGCGTCACGGGCCAGGCCGGGATCATGACGGTCTGGGGTGGTCGCCGCCGCGCAACTGGTCGACCGCGTGGACCAGGAGCCGTTCCAGGACGGCGAGACCGTCGCGGACGCCGCCGGTGGAGCCGGGCAGGTTGACGATCAGGGTGCGGCCGGCCACCCCGGCCAGGCCCCGGGACAGGGCGGCCGTCGGCACCTTGTCGCGGCCGTGGGCGCGGATGGCCTCCGGGATGCCGGGGACCTCGTGGTCGAGGACGCGGCGGGTGACGTCGGGGGTGCGGTCGGTCGGCGAGACGCCGGTGCCGCCGGTGGTGAGGATGACGTCGTACCCGGCGTCGATCCCGGCGCGCAGCGCCGCCTCGACGGGGTCGCCGTCGGGCACGACCTGGGGCCCGTCGACGGTGAAGCCCAGACCGGCGAGCCCCTGGGCGAGGATGGGGCCGCCCTTGTCCTCGTACACCCCGGCGGATGCCCGGTTCGAGGCGGTGACGACGAGGGCGCGGTAGGGGGCGGCACCGGCGGGGACGTGCTCCGGCTCAGGGGCGTGCGGGGCGGGTGCGGGGGCGTGCGGAGCGACGGGGTGCTCCGGCTCGTCGGCGTGCGCGCCGTGGACCTGCCCGGCCCGGGGCGTCACGCCTGCGCCCCTTCCGCCTCGGTGCGCCGGTAGTGGCCGGACTTGCCGCCCGTCTTCTCCTCCACCCGTACGTCGGTGATGACGGCCGCCTTGTCGACGGCCTTGATCATGTCGACGACGGTCAGCGCGGCCACCGACACGGCCGTGAGTGCCTCCATCTCGACGCCCGTGCGATCGGTGGTCTTCACGGTCGCCGCGATCTCGACCGCGTCGTCCGCGACCGACAGGTCGAGCTTCACCCCCGAGACGGCCAGCGGGTGGCACAGCGGGATGAGGTCGGGGGTGCGCTTGGCGCCCATGATGCCGGCGATACGGGCGGTGGCGAGGGCATCGCCCTTGGGGACGCCCTCACCGCGCAGCAGCTCGATCACCCGGGGGGAGACAAGGACCCGGCCGGTGGCGCGGGCGGTCCGGGCGGTGATGTCCTTCTCGGAGACGTCGACCATACGGGCCGCCCCCGACTCGTCGATATGCGTCAGGCTGCCTTGCGTACTCACTGCTGAACTCCGCCTCGCGTGTTCCGGCGCCGATTGCCCCGCACGGCCATTGTCGCTCCGGCGGGGGCCGGGGGTGGTCCCCCGGGAAGGCACAGCGGCAGACACGGTACCGCCACGCCGAGGGCACCTCCACGCCCGCACGGGGGTCCCCCGCGCCCGGACGGAGCAGGGGGATCCCGGGGGGGGGACCGGGGGGCCGGGGTGAGTCATCCGATGAGGACCACGTCCAGTTCGTCGCCCGGCTCGACCGCGGTGGTGTCCTCGGGGACGACGAGCAGCGCGTCCGCGTGCGCGAGGGCGGCGATCAGGTGGGACCCGGTACCACCCACCGGGGTGGCGGTGCCGGCCTCGGCGTCGTACGTGCCGCGCAGGAACTGGCGCTTGCCGGCCGGTGAGGACAGCGGCCCGCCGGCGGCCAGGGCGGCACGCACGCGTGGCCGCCGGGCGTCCTTGACGTCCCCCAGGCCCATCAGCGCGCGGATCGCCGGCCGGACGAACAGCTCGAAGGAGACGTAGGAGGAGACCGGGTTGCCGGGCAGGGCGAGCAGCGGGGTGTGCTCGGGACCGATGGAGCCGAAGCCCTGCGGCTTGCCCGGCTGCATGGCGAGCCTGCGGAAGTCGATCCCGCTGCCCGGTTCGTCCTCGTCGCCCACCGAGGACAGGGCCTCCTTGACCACGTCGTACGCGCCGACGCTGACCCCGCCGGTGGTGACCAGCAGGTCGGCGCGGATCAGCTGGTCCTCGATGGCGGCCCGCAGCGTCGCGGCGTCGTCGGTGACGGCGCCGACCCGGTAGGCGATGGCGCCCGCGTCCCGCGCGGCGGCCGCCAGGGCGAAGCTGTTGGAGTCGTAGATCCGGCCCTCGCCCAGCTCCTCGCCGGGCTGGACCAGTTCGCTCCCGGTGGAGATCACGACCACGCGCGGGCGGGGGCGCACCCGGACGGTGCCGCGGCCGATGGCGGCGAGCAGGCCGATCTGCGGCGGGCCGAGGACCGTGCCGGCCTCCAGGGCCAGGTCGCCGGCCTGCACGTCGCTGCCCCGCGCGCGGACATGGGCGCGGGCCGCCGCCGGGCGGTGGACGCGGACCTCGCCGGTGGCGCCCTCGGGGGCGGCGCTCGCGGCCCGCATGCCGGTGGCGGGCGCGCCGCCGGTACCGCCGTCGGTCCACTCGACCGGGACGACGGCCTCGGCGCCGGGCGGCAGCGGGGCACCGGTCATGATGCGGGCGGCCTGGCCGGGGCCTACGGTGGGCAGTCCCGCGCTGCCCGCCGCCACGTCGCCGATGACCTTGAGCACCGCGGGGAACTCCTCGGTGGCGCCGGTGACATCGGCGATCCGTACCGCGTACCCGTCCATGGAGCTGTTGTCGAAGGGCGGCAGGGCGACGGGCACCATGACGTCCTCCACCAGGACACAGCCCTGGGCGTCGGGCAGCTGCAGCTCGATGGGCTCGAGCGGGTGGACCGCCTGGAGGATGTCCTCCAGGTGCTCGTCCACCGACCAGGTCGTACTCACAGTCCCTGCATCTCCTCGGTGACGTAACCGCGCAGCCAGTTCCGGAAGTCCGGTCCCAGATCCTCACGTTCGCACGCGAGTCTGACAATGGCCCTCAGGTAGTCGCCGCGGTCACCGGTGTCGTAGCGGCGGCCCTTGAAGACGACGCCGTGCACCGGGCCGCCCACCGACTCGTCGGCGGCGAGCTTCTGCAGGGCGTCGGTCAGCTGGATCTCGCCGCCCCGGCCGGGCCCGGTCTCGCGCAGTATCCCGAAGACGGCCGGGTCGAGCACATAGCGGCCGATGATGGCGTAATTGCTGGGCGCCTCGGCCCGGTCGGGCTTTTCGACCAGGTTGGACACCTTTACGACGTCGGCGTCGCCGGTGGGCCCGACGGCCGCGCAGCCGTAGAGGTGAATCTGCGACGGGTCGACCTCCATGAGGGCGACGACGCTGCCGCCCTCGCGCTCCCGCACCTCGACCATGCGGGCCAGCAGCGGGTCGCGCGGGTCGATGAGGTCGTCACCGAGGAGGACGGCGAACGGCTCGTCGCCGACGTGGGGGGCGGCGCACAGGACGGCGTGGCCGAGCCCGCGCGGGTCGCCCTGGCGGACGTAGTGCATGGTGGCCAGGTCGCTGGACTCCTGGACCTTGGCGAGGCGCTCCTGGTCGCCCTTCTTGATGAGGGCCTCTTCGAGCTCGTAGTTGCGGTCGAAGTGGTCCTCGAGGGGCCGCTTGTTGCGGCCGGTGATCATCAGCACGTCGGAGAGGCCGGCACCGACGGCCTCCTCGACCACGTACTGGATGGCGGGCTTGTCGACCACAGGCAGCATCTCTTTTGGAGTGGCTTTCGTGGCCGGCAGGAACCTGGTGCCGAGGCCGGCGGCGGGGATGACAGCCTTGCTGATCCTGGGGTGCGACTCGTTCATGCGGAGCACCATATCCGGTCGGTATGGGCGGAAGATTCACTTCCCTTTGCCTTCATGCCCATACGACCACTAATGAGAGGCTTTGTGAGGTATTGGTGGCCGACGACATGTCCGAAAAGGGCGCTCTGCGGCGCCAACTGCTGGCCGCTCGCGCCCTCCTGACCAGTGATGACGTCCAAAAGGCCGCTGTGGTTCTCGCGGACATCGCCCTGAACCTGCCCGAGCTGAGGCGGGCCTGGACGGTCGCCGCGTACGTTTCCATGGGGAGCGAACCGGGCACGCGCGCGTTGCTCGACGTGCTGCGCGAGCGGGGAGTCCGCGTCCTGCTGCCGGTCCTGCTGGAGGACAACGACCTCGACTGGGCGGTCTACGAAGGCGCCGAGCGGCTCGTACGGGCCCGGCGCGGGCTCCTGGAGCCCACGGGTCCCCGGCTGGGCGTGGACGCCGTCCTGACGGCCGACACGGTCCTCCTGCCCGGCCTGGCGGTGGACGCGCGGGGCATGCGGCTGGGCCGCGGAGGGGGCTCGTACGACCGGGTGCTGGCCCGCGTCGCCCGGTCGGGGCTCGATCCGGCCCTGGTGGTGCTCCTGTACGCGAACGAGGTGGTCGAGCGGGTCCCGGAGGAACCGCACGACCACCCCGTGCACGCGGTGGTGACCCCGGAGGTCACCCTCCGCTTCCGGGCCTGAGGGGCCCGTCCGGTCAGGTGGCCTACGGCGTCAGCACGAGCGTGTCGGCGGTGGCGGCGTCGACCGCCTGCTTGCCGTAGGCCCAGTCGAGCAGCTCACCCTTGGCCCACTTGTCCGTCTGGTCGATGTAGTGGGCGTTGTAGGCGTGTCCGGAGGCGCCGGTCAGGTTGATCCAGCGGGACTTGTCCCAGTCGCCGACGTTCACCACCATCCGCATCGACGGCACCCACACGACCCCGTACCCACCGGCCGCGTTCCAGCCGGTGGCGTTGACCGCCGCCTCGCCGCCGGAGAGGTTCCAGGGGCCCCGGTTGAGCAGGGACTGGATGAAGCCCGGCCCCTCCGTACCGAGGGTCTGGTTCTTCAGCGTCAACTGGTGCAGCCGGCCCCAGCTCCAGCTGTTGACGTCCTTGCCGAGCTTGGCGGTCAGCTCCCAGCGGGCGTCCACCATGGCGCGCTTCAGCAGCTGGTCACGGGTGACGGTGCCGTCCCGGTCCGTACGGGTGGGGGCGGACTTCCACCACTCGTTCTTCTCGTCCTGCAGGATCCGGCGGACCACTTCGTACCAGCGGTCGCCGCCGTCCGGCTGGGCCGTCTCGGCGTCGCGCTGGCCGCACTCGCGCACCAGCCGGTCCTGCTCGTCGACCGGCCCGGTGGAGTCGGCCGGGCGGACGTTGAGGCACTCGCCCTTCACCCGCAGCTCCTTGGGCAGCTTGTCGCCGAAGGAGAGCTTGAGGACGTTGCGCCAGACGCCGTTGAAGTAGGCGGCCGCCGCGGAGTCCGCCTCCTGGGTGTAATTCCAGCCTTCGAGGAGCTTCTGCGCCTCACGGACGTGCGCGTCCGAGATGTCGATCTTCAGCAGGTAGGGCGTCAGCAGCTTGGCGATCTCGCTGCTGTTGTCCATCTGCATCGCGCGCATGTCCTCGGTCGAGACCTTGGCCCCGTCCTTGGTCTTGGACTCGATCAGGTCGTTGATGCGCTGGCTGCGCGATCCGTAACCCCAGTCCTCGGTGAGCAGGTACGGGTACTTCCCGGCGTCGATGACGGCCTGGTTGGCGGTCACGATGTAACCGCGTTCCGGGTTCTCCTCGTAGGGCAGCTCGTCGAAGGGGACGTACGCCTTCTTCCACGTGTACTTCTTGTCCCAGCCGGGCGCCGGCATGGTGCCGTCGTGGCCCTTCTGGCGGACCGGGATCCTGCCGGGGGCCTGGTAGCCGATGTTGCCCTCGGCGCCCTTGGCGTCGGCGTAGATCAGGTTCTGGGAGGGCACGTCGAAGTCGCGGGCGGCCTCGCGGAACTGCTTGAAGTCGGTGGCGCGGTTCAGCTTGAACACGGCCTCCATGGACCTGCCCGGGTCCAGCGCGGTCCAGCGCAGGGCGACCGCGTAGCCGTCGCCGCGGTCGGGGGCGAGGGTGTCGACGGGGGCCTCGTCGCCGACCTTCTCCAGCTCGTTGCTGCGGTCGGAGACCAGGGGCCCGTGGTTCGTCGTCCGGACCGTGATCTTCCTGCTCTTGGCACCGGCGATCTTGATGACCTCTTCGCGGGTGACGAAGGGCCGTTCCTTGCCGTCGTACAGGTAGCCGCTGTCGGTGATCTTCTCCAGGTACAGGTCGCTGACGTCCGCGCCCAGGTTGGTGAAGCCCCAGGCGATGTCCTGGTTGTGGCCGATGATCACGCCGGGCATTCCCGAGAACGTGTAGCCGGACACGTCGTAGCGGCACTTGTCCGAGACGGAGCGGCAGTGCAGGCCCATCTGGTACCAGAGCGAGGGCAGCTGGGGCGCCAGGTGCGGGTCGTTGGCCAGCAGCGGCTTGCCGGTCGTCGTGTACTTGCCCGAGACGACCCAGGAGTTGGACCCGATGCCGTTGCCGTTGGGACCGAGCAGGGCGGGAATCTTCTCCAGGGAGGCGGACAGTGCCGACAACTGCGACTGGAGGCCCTCGGTGGCGCCCTGGGCGGTGCCGGCGCCACCGCTCCGGCCGGTGTTCTGACCGGAGTCCTGGCCGTCGCTCTGGCGGGAGTCCCGGCCGTCGCTCTGCCCGGAGTCCTGGCCACTGCCGGTCTCCGTGTCCTGGGTGCCGCCCCGCACGGACGGGTCGAACTTCCCGGTGGCCTCGTCGACGCCGCCCTTGTCCACGATCGGACGGTGCAGGTCGTACGGGTACGCGGGGTAGAGGTCCTTGATCTGCTTCTCGCTGAGCCTGCTGGTCATCAAGGAACGGTCGATCTCCTCCTGCATGTTGCCGCGCAGGTCCCAGGCCATGGCCTTGAGCCAGGCCACGGAGTCGACCGGCGTCCAGGGCTCGATCGCGTAGTCGTTGCTGAAGGCGAGGGCGGCGTACTCGACGGAGATGTCACGGCCCTCCTTGCCCTTCAGGTAGGCGTTGACGCCGTCCGCGTACGCCTGGAGGTTCTTCTTGGTCTCCGGCGACAGGAGCTTGTCGTACTCCTCCTGCGCCACCCGGTGCCAGCCCAGGGTGCGCAGGAAGGCGTCCGTCTCGACCTGGCCCTTGCCGAACATCTCGGACAGGCGCCCGGCCGTCATGTGCCGGCGGACGTCCATCTCCCAGAACCGGTCCTGTGCCTGGACGTACCCCTGGGCACGGAACAGGTCCTCGTCGGTGGAGGCGTAGATCTGCGGGACGCCGTAGTCGTCCCGTTTCACGTCGACGGGTCCGGAGAGACCGTCGAGCTTGAGGGTGCCGGTGGTCTGCGGGAAGGGGGCGCGTACGGTGCTGACGCCCCAGTAGGCGCCGTAGCCGACTCCCGCGACCAGCGCCAGCACCAGGGCGATCACGAGCAGACGGGCGCGTCGCCCCTTCTTCTTGGTGGAAGCGGCGGTGGTGTTGGCGGGCATCGCTGTCCTTCGAGGCGCAGTCTGGTCCTGGAGTGCTGGAGCAACCATAGGCGCAGCGCCCGCCCGGCCCGGACGCGGTGTCAGTAAGGAGCCCCTCCCTGGGACCCTCCACAGGCGCCGCGCACCCCGGACCGTACCCGGACCCGAGCGCCGGGCGGGCATCAAGGAAGCGTTAATGATTAGGTAAGGTAACGAAGTACCGCGGCGGGAACGATCCGGCGTGCATGTGAGGAAAGGGTCGGCCACTGACTGTCCACCAGCTCAACGAACTCCTGTTCATCTGCTCGCTCGTGCTGCTCATCGCCGTCGCGGCGGTGCGGATCTCCTCCCGGAGCGGGCTCCCCAGCCTGCTGCTGTACCTCGGGATCGGGGTCGCCATCGGGCAGGACGGGATCGGCAAGGTCCAGTTCGACAATGCCGAACTGACCCAGGTGATCGGCTATGCCGCGCTTGTGGTGATCCTGGCCGAGGGCGGCCTGGGCACCCAGTGGAAGGAGATCAGACCCGCGTTGCCCATGGCGGCGGTCATGTCGACCGTCGGCGTCGCGGTGAGTGTGGGCGTCACGGCGGCGGCGGCGCACTACTGGGTGGGCCTGGAGTGGCGGCAGGCATTGATCATCGGCGCGGTCGTCTCCTCGACGGACGCCGCCGCCGTCTTCTCCGTCCTGCGCAAGGTGCCCCTCCCGTCGCGGGTGACGGGCACCCTGGAGGCCGAGTCCGGCTTCAACGACGCCCCCGTCGTGATCCTGGTGGTGGCCTTCTCCACGACCGGCCCGGTCGACAGCTGGTACGTGCTGCTCGGCACGATCGCGATGGAGCTGGCCATCGGCGCGGCCATCGGACTGGCCGTCGGCCTCCTGGGCTCGTTCGGGCTGCGGCACGTGGCCCTGCCCGCCTCCGGCCTGTACCCGATCGCCGTGATGGCCATCGCCGTGGTGGCGTACGCGGCCGGTGCCATGGCGCACGGCAGCGGCTTCCTCGCGGTGTACCTGGCCTCGGTGATCCTGGGCAACGCCAAGCTGCCGCACGCGCCCGCCAACCGCGGTTTCGCGGAGGGCCTGGGCTGGATCGCCCAGATCGGCATGTTCGTCCTGCTCGGCCTGCTGGTGACCCCGCACGAGCTGATCGACGACTTCTGGCCGGCGGTGATGGTCGGGCTGGTCCTGACGGCGGTGGCCCGGCCGCTCTCCGTCGCCCTGAGCCTGCTGCCCTTCCGCATCCCCTGGCAGGAGCAGACCCTGATGTCCTGGGCGGGACTGCGGGGCGCGGTGCCCATCATCCTGGCGACCATCCCCATGGTGTCCGGGATCGAGGGCAGCGAGAAGGTCTTCAACATCGTCTTCGTACTCGTGGTGGTCTACACGCTGGTCCAGGGCCCGACCCTGCCCTGGCTGGCCAGGGCGCTGCGGCTGGGCGACTCGGCCGAGGCGGCCGATCTGGGTGTCGAGTCGGCTCCCCTGGAACGGCTGCGGGGACACCTGCTCTCGGTGGCCATCCCGGAGAGGTCCCGGATGCATGGCGTGGAGGTCGCGGAACTGCGGCTGCCGCCGGGAGCGGCGGTCACGCTCGTCGTGCGGGACGACGAGAGCTTCGTGCCCTCGCCGACGACCGTACTGCGGCGCGGTGACGAGCTGCTGGTGGTGGCGACGGACCCGGTCCGGGACGCCGCCGAGCGGCGCCTGCGGGCGGTGGGCCAGGGCGGCAAGCTGGCCGGCTGGCTGGGCACCGGCGGGAACGGCGGAAGGTGACGGCCCCCGGCCCGGCGGCGGCCGGGGACGGGCGGGACGCGGCGTACCGGAAGATGAACGTCCGGTTAATCGGAGGTGAGGTCTCCGCCGTATCGGCCATTTCACAGGCACCGCACCCGCTCAGCCCTGTACCATGAAGGCACACTGATCGACCAACTCTGCCTGACGCAGAGCTGGCGCGACCGTATGGCGGCCGTGACGCTCCTCCGCAGAGCCCGGCATCTACCGCAGTTCCGCGCAAGAGGACAGCTCTCGGCGGCTCCCGACACCCAGGGGAGCGCTACCAGGCGGCAGAAAGGCACGGGCCGTGCCCTCCGCTGTAGACACAGCCACGGTCACCCCCTCGGACACCTCTCGGCGTCCCGGCTACGGGCAGCTTCTGCGCACACCCGGCGCATGGACGTTCCTGCTCCCCGGATTCGCCGCGCGGCAGCCCTTCGCGATGCTGACCATCGGCATCGTCCTGCTGGTCCAGCACACCACCGGTTCGTACGGCAGCGCCGGCGCCGTCGCCGCGTTCACCGGGGTCTCCATGGCCCTGTTCGCACCGCAGAGCGGCAAGCTCGCCGACCGCTTCGGTCAGCGCGCCGTCCTGGTCCCCGGCGTGCTCGTGCACACCCTGTCGGTGGTGGCCCTGACGGCGCTCGCGCTGGCGGACGCCCCCCTGTGGGTCCTGTTCGCGGCGGCGGTGCCGACCGGCGCCTCCGTGCCGCAGATCGGCCCCATGGTGCGGTCCCGCTGGGCCGCCAAGCTCGAAGGGTCACCGCTGATGTCGACCGCGGCGGCCTTCGAGTCCGTGACGGACGAGTTCACGTTCGTGGTCGGCCCCGTCCTCGCCACCGCGCTGTGCACCGGCGTTCACCCCGCGGCCGGTCTGATCGCCGAGGCCGCGCTGACGCTGACCGGCGGCCTGCTGTTCGCCGCCCAGCGCGGCACCCAGCCCGCGCACGGCCTGACCGCCGGCCACGCGCGCGTGGAGCGCGTCTCCGCCCTGTCCGTGCCCGGCGTACGGGTCCTCGCCATCGCCTTCCTCGGCATCGGGTCCGTCTTCGGCGGCATGCAGGTCTCGCTGACCGCGTTCACCGAGGAGATCGGGCAGCCCGGCATGAACGGTCTGCTGTACGGCCTCTTCGCCGCCGGCAACATGCTGGCCGGTGTCGCCGTCGGCGCCATCGCCTGGAAGTCCGGTCCCCGCCGCCGGCTGTTCCTCGGCTACGCGGGCCTGACCGTCGCCGCGTCGCTGTTGTGGTCCGCCCACTCCGTGGTGCTGCTCGGCGCGCTGGGCCTGATCGTCGGCCTGTGCATCGCCCCCGCGCTGATCACCGGCTACACGCTGGTCGAGTCGCTGGTCCCGGCGTCCGCCCGGACCGAGGCGTTCACCTGGCTGACGGGCGCCGTGGCGCTCGGCCAGGCGGCCGCCGTGACGGTGGCCGGGCGGCTGGCGGACGGGCACGGCGCGAGCGCCGGTTTCCTGGTCCCGCTGGCCGGTACGGCCATGGCGCTGGCCACCCTGGTGGCGCTCCGGTCGCGGCTCGCGCCGCGTCCGGCGACCCGGACCGTGGCACGTGGCGTCGGTCACCGCGTACCCGTGACGGTGGACTGATCCGTCGGAATACGTCAGTATGGACTGTCGTTAGCACTCAATGAGTGAGAGTGCCAGGAGGAAGACAAGTGCCGACCTACCAGTACCAGTGCACCGAGTGCGGCGAGGGCCTCGAGGCGGTGCAGAAGTTCACCGATGACGCCCTGACCGAGTGCCCGAGCTGCCAGGGACGCCTGAAGAAGGTGTTCTCGGCCGTCGGCATTGTCTTCAAGGGCTCCGGCTTCTACCGCAACGACAGCCGTGGCGCGTCGTCCAGCAGCTCGCCGGCTTCGAAGTCGAGCTCCTCGGGTTCGACGAGCTCGTCCGACTCCGCGTCGGGCTCCTCTTCGAGCTCGTCTTCGAGCTCCGCGTCGTCGGACTCCAAGCCCGCCACGTCGAGCGCGGCCGGAAGCTCCAGCTCCGCCGCCTGATCCGGCTCCCCGGGACCCTGCCGTTTCTGCCACGGCGGGGTCCTCGGCGCATCCGGGCACGGCTAGGGTGAGCCGCATGGCGAACGCAGTTGAGGCAGGCAACGGCGCGGGGGACCGTGGTGACGGCGGCCTGCGCGCGGACATCGGCGTGATCGGCGGCTCCGGCTTCTACTCCTTCCTGGAGGACGTGACCGAAGTCCGGGTGACCACCCCGTACGGCAGCCCGAGCGACTCGCTGTTCTTCGGCGAGCTGGCCGGGCGCCGAGTCGTCTTCCTGCCCCGGCACGGGCGCGGCCACCATCTGCCGCCGCACCGCATCAACTACCGGGCCAACCTGTGGGCGCTCCGCTCGGTCGGCGTACGCCAGATCCTCGGGCCGTGCGCGGTGGGCGGCCTGCGACCCGAGTACGGCCCGGGCACGCTGCTGGTACCGGACCAGCTGGTGGACCGGACGAAGAACCGCACACAGACGTACTTCGACGGGGAGCCGCTGGCGGACGGGACCGTGCCGAACGTGGTGCACACCTCGTTCGCCGATCCTTACTGCCCGGACGGCCGCAAGGTGGCCCTCGCCGCGGCGCACGGACGGGGCTGGGAGGCGGTGGACGGCGGGACCATGGTCGTCGTCGAGGGCCCCCGCTTCTCCACGCGCGCCGAGTCGCGGTGGCACGCCGCGATGGGCTGGTCGGTGGTCGGCATGACCGGGCACCCCGAGGCCTGCCTCGCTCGTGAGCTGGGTCTCTGCTACACCTCGATGGCGCTGGTGACGGACCTCGACGCGGGCGCCGAGACCGGTGACGGCGTCTCGCACACCGAGGTGCTGCGGGTCTTCGGGGAGAACGTGGGCCGGCTGCGGGAGGTGCTCTTCGACGCGGTCGCCGGGCTGCCCGAGACCGTAAGCCGCTCGTGCCTGTGCACGCACGCGCACGACGGGTGGGACCTCGGCATCGAGCTGCCGTGACCTGACCGGCGGACGCCCCGGCGGCTGTGACCAGGGCGTCCGACCTCCGTGATCGGGACCGCCCGGGGGACACCCCGGCGGAGGGGCCTGGGCACCGAGCTGCCGGGAACGCGGTGGAGGGGCACCCGCGCGGGTGACGGGGCTGTCCACATCGCGGGGGTTGTCCACAGGCACGAGCGGGATCGGCGGAGTCACGGGATCGTGAGGGCGTCGGCGGACAGCCGGCGGAGTTGATGCCCGGTCCCGGTCTCCCACGGCAGGCGGTGGTCGCCATGACGTCCCGTTCCCTCTCCTCTCCTTCTTCCTCCCTCCCCTCCTCTTCTTCCCTGTCCTCCTCCCTGTCCTCCGCTCCCCCGTGCGGGTTTCCCGTGGCACGCGGGGCCGCGGTGCCGGTGCCCGAGACGCACGGGGTGCCGCAGTTCCCGCCGCTGCGGGTCCGAGGCGGGCGCCATCGGTTGCGCCGGGCCGTACGACGGCGGCGGCGGGCGATGGCGGCGGGGCTCGCCATGGCGGCTGCCGCGCTGGCCGCCTCCGCTCCGGGGTCCCGCGGGCCCGCCGAGGCGGACCGGCCACCGGCCGCGGCGGCTCCGGAGCGGGAGCGGAAGCCGGTCGAGGTGGTGTCCGCTCCGGTACGGATCGCCGACGGCGCCACGGTGCGGCTGCTGCGGCCCGGCGACCGCGTCGACGTGATCGCGTCGCCGGTCTCACCGTCGGCGGAGCGTGAGGACAGCGCCCGTGTGGTTGCCCGGGGCGCCCGCGTGGAGAAGGTGCCGCCCGCGCAGGGCGAGGCAGCGGCATCGGACGGCGGTGCGCTCGTGGTGTTGGCCGTCCCGCGTGGGATCGCCGCCGAACTGGCCGGCGCGGGGACGACGTCCCGTCTGGCCGTGACGCTGTGCTGAGCCGCCCCGGAGCGCGCGCCCGTCGCACGGAATGCCTGTCACGTCACCTGTCCGTGTGTACGGATTGGACGGTTGTCCACGACGCCCGGCGTAATGACTGCGCCAACTGCACAAGCGACGAAAGGCACCGTGGTGAGCCAGGAGAAGAACCAGAACTTGCTGGAAGGCTTCAAGGCCTTCCTCCTGCGCGGGAACGTGATCGACCTGGCGGTCGCGGTGGTGATCGGCGCCGCGTTCACCAACATCGTGAACGCGATCGTCAAGGGGGTGATCAGTCCGGTCGTCGGTGCGTTCGGCACCAAGAACCTGGAGAGCTACCGGTCGTGCCTGAAAGCCCCGTGCCAGGTGAACGAGAGTGGCGAGGTCGTCCAGGGCGTCGCGATCCTCTGGGGCTCGGTGCTCAGTGCCACGCTCAGCTTCCTGATCACCGCGGCCGTCGTCTACTTCCTGATGGTGCTGCCCATGGCGCGGTACCTGGCCCGCCGGGCAGCTCTGCAGAAAGAGAGGCGGGGCGTGGAGGAGGCGCTGGAGGTCACCGAGCTGGAACTCCTCAAGGACATCCGGGACGCCCTCGTCGCCCAGCGCGGAGCGGAGCGGGGCGCCCCGTAGGGACGTCGGCTCAGAGGTGGTGCGGCGGCTTCTCGTCCAGGAAACGTGCGAGGTCGGCGGCGCTGCCGCCGGCCGGAGGCCGCTCGCCCCACCCACGGTCCGTATCGTCCGCTGACGTCTGGTCCAGCGGATCGTCGAAGATCAGCGCCGGCGTCCTCTTCCTGGGACGTGCCGGACCGGCCGGACTCGTCGGATCGGCCGGAGCGCTGGGACTGTCCGGACCGTTATGGCTGTCCGGGTCCGCGCTGTCCGGGCTCTGCGTGTTCTTCGGATCCTGCGGGTTCTTCGGATCTTGCGTGTTCTTCGGATTCTGCGGGTACTTCTCTTCCTCCGGCGCCGATTCGCTCTTCGCATCGCGCGGTCCGGGGGCGGGGGCGGTCCTCATACCCCCAGCGTACGCCGGGTGTCAGCGGTCGTCAGGGGTGAGCGGCCGTGAGGTGCGGCCCGCGCCCCACCGTTCGTCGACGACTGCCGTCATGCCCCGGAGCCCACCGACCACCACCGCGAGCGCCGGCGTGGGGGCGGGCCCTGGCCCCGGGTGGGGCGGCGGATCCGCGGATCGCCGCAGCCGCGGGGTGTGCCGTTGGCGGGCCGGGCTGTTGCGGCGGGGGCGCGGCCGCGGACGTGGACCGGCTTGCACCGGGCTGCGCCGGACCTCTGCGACCCCAGGAAGTGCGGCGGTCAGGTGTGCCGGTTCCTCTCCTCCCGGGAGTCCTCCCCGGGTTCCGCACCGGAGTCCTCACCGGGCCGGCGGCCGGTGTCGCCGGCTCCGCCGTCTTGTCGCCCGGCCGGGGGGCGGGGCGGTCGGCGGGTGGGCTCCGACGTGGCGTCGGGGCGAGCGGCCGGCGGTCCGGCCGCGTCGGTGGGGGCGGGCGGCTCGCCGGGCGCGGGATCACCGGTCGGGGCGGGCGGGGCGCCCGGACCTGCCTCACCCGTAGGTGCGGGGGCCTCTCGGGAGCTCGGCTCGCCCGTGGGGGCGGGGGCGGGGTGCGCCGGGTCGTCCGTGGGAGTGGGTGGGATGCGCAGGCCGGGGTCGCCGGTCGGGGCGGGCGGGGCGCCCGGACCCGGGTCGCCCGTAGGGGCGGGGGCCCCGCCCGGACCCGGCTCGCCGGTGGGAGCAGGAGGGTCGGCAGGGGCCGGGTCCGCCTGGGTGGGGGCGTCGTGCCGGGGCGGGTGGTCGGGGGACTGGGTCACGCGGCCACCGTAGGGGCAGGCGGTGCGGTTCGCGCGTTCTGGAGACTTCGTGAGGCACGGCTTCCCACGGATGGCGCCCGGCGACGGCGTCTCTGCCGCCGGTCGGACGGCTCCCCGCCCGGCGTGTGTCCGAACGAGGGGCTCGTCCTGGTTACTCGGACAGACCGGGAGTGGGCCGGAGCGCCGAGCCGGACTGCTTGCTCTTCCGCCGTGACGGTGAGTCCGGACCGGTCGTGTCCTGGAGTGCCGCGTGTCCTGGAGTGCCGCTGTGTTCCCACCACCGGGCGCCGGGGCGACTTCTCGGGCGCGACTTCTCGGGCGACTTCTCGGGCGGGTTCGTCGCGGCGGTGGCCTTCGGAGTCGGGTCTCGCTCACCGCCCGTACGGAGCGTGGTACGCAAGGGGGATGAATGACGCACTGACGGACGTGGTCGGTCTCCGGGTCGGGCACGCGCGCGTACCGGGGGACAACGCGCTCAGCGGCACCACGGTGGTCCTCGCGCCCGAGGGTGGGGCGGTCGCGGCCGTGGACGTCCGGGGCGGGGGCCCCGGGACGCGGGAGACGGACGCGCTCGACCCGCGCAACGTGGTCCAGCGCATCGAGGCGGTCGTCCTGACGGGTGGCAGCGCCTATGGGCTGGAGGCGGCGGCCGGGGTGATGGCCTGGTTGGAGGAGCGCGGGAGGGGCGTGCGTGTGGGACCCGACCCGTCGCAGGTGGTGCCGGTGGTCCCGGCGGCATGCGTGTTCGACCTCGGCCGGGGCGGCGACTGGAAGGCGCGTCCGGACGCCTCGACGGGGCGTGCGGCGGTGGAGGCGGCGGACGCCACCGGCCCCCGCGCCCCCGTGGAGTGCGGTGCCGTCGGCGCCGGGACCGGGGCGGTGATCGGCGGGATGAAGGGCGGGGTCGGTACGGCCAGTATGGTCCTGACGTCCGGGATCACGGTCGGCGCGCTGGTCGTGGCCAACGCGGTGGGTTCGCCGGTCGATCCGTCGACCGGCGCCCTGTACGGGGCGTACGGGGACGGGCCGGTCGAGCTGCCGGCACCCGAGGTGCACGCGGCGGCGGCACGACGGCTGGCGGAGGCGCTGGAGCGGAACGACTGGCCGCCACTGAACACCACGCTCGCGGTGGTCGGTACGGACGCGGAACTGACCCGGGCGCAGGCGCAGAAGCTGGCGGGGACGGCGCACGACGGTATCGCGCGCGCCGTGCGGCCGGTGCACCTGCTCAACGACGGCGACACCGTGTTCACGCTCGCGACGGGTGGGCGCCCGCTGCCCGACGCACATGGGCCGCTCGCGCTGAACGAGGTGCTGTCGGCCGGCGCCACCGTCGTGACCAGGGCAATCGTCCGGGCGGTGCGGGCGGCCCGGTCGGTGTCGGGGCCGGGTGGCGACTACCCCGCGTACCGCGATCTGTACCGGCTCGACTGACCGTTCCCAGGGCCGAGTTGGGCGGGGCGCACGGGAACTCGTGCCGCGCGCCCCTCGTTTTGTGGAAGTCGGACGCGTTGTCAGACCCAGGCACTACCTTAAGCAAGCATCAAGTGACACGCGGCGACGGCCTGGAGACCCCTCTTGAACGTTCCGAACGACGAGACGACCGAGATGCACGTGGAGCGCCTTCTGGGGCGGGCGCTCAACTCCTTCGATCTGCCCGACGCGCTGGTCGAGCGATTGGACTCCGCTCTGGCGCACGCCAGTTCACTGCACTCGTCGTACCACAGCGCGGCGCTCCGCCGGGTGACGTACCGGCATACGTACCTGCTGGCGGACGGCTCGTCGCTGACGCTGTGGGAGCTGGTGCACGCCACCGGGCGGGACGGCCGCGAGCAGCACGAGCTGTACGCGGACGAGACCGACGTACGGCTCGCCGCCTCCCGCCTGCCGGCCGGCCTCCCCGACCCGGAGGACGACCTGGACGTCGACCTGGACGCGGACCTGGAGCTGCTGGGCGCGTTACTGATCCGGCCGACGGCCCCCGCCCCGGTGGTGTACGTGCCGGACGACTCGGCGGACCACGCGCGCCGGGTGCTGCGTCGCGCGGAGAACGTGGACCGGCCCGGCGAGGCGGTGGCCTCGCGGCTGCGGAGCGCGTTCGCGCACCACATCAAGCAGGTCTTCGGCCGGCAGTGCGGCGTGGCCGGGAAGGACGCCGGGTTCACGCTGTACGAGCACGCGTTCCTGCTGCTGGACGGCAGCGAGATGAGCGTCTGGGAGGTGGAGCACACGGCGACGCCGGACGGCCGGCACATGTGCGAGGTGTACGAGGACGAGCACACCGCGCGCGAAGCCATGGAGCTCCGCGCGCGGGTGCGGGGGCGCGTGCGCTGACCGGCCCTGCCCCTTTCCGGGGCCGGGTCGTCGCAGCGGGGCGTCAGGGCGGGGGCGTCACGCTGCGACGGTGACCTTCCCGTGGTTCTCCCCCGGCTCGTCGGCCGCCGGCTCGGGGGGCGGCGTCCGGTGGGAGTGACCCTTGAGCAGGGTCACCAGAGCGGCGCTCACCAGCACGCCGGCGAGGACCGCGACCAGGTACAGCAGCGGGTTGCCGATCAGCGGGATGACCCAGACCCCGCCGTGCGGGGCGCGCAGGGTGCACTCGAAGAGCATCGACAGTGCGCCGGTGACCGCGCCGCCCGCCATCGCCGACGGGATGACCCGCAGCGGGTCGGCGGCGGCGAAGGGGATCGCGCCCTCGGTGATGAACGAGGCACCGAGCACCCAGGCGGCCTTGCCGTTCTCCCGCTCCGCCTTGGTGAACAGCTTGCCGCGCACCACCGTGGCCAGGGCCATCGCCAGGGGCGGGACCATTCCGGCGGCCATCACCGCGGCCATGACCTTGAGCGAACCCTCGTTGGGGTTGGTGAGGCCGCCGATGGCGAAGGCGTACGCGACCTTGTTGAGCGGCCCGCCCAGGTCGAAGCACATCATCAGGCCGAGGATCACGCCCAGGACGACCGCGTTGGCGCCGGACAGGCCCGACAGCCAGTCGGTCAGCGCCTTCTGGAGCGACGCGATGGGCTTGCCGATCACCAGGAACATCAGGAAGCCGACGATCGCCGACGAGACGAGGGGGATGACGACGACGGGCATGATGCCGCGGAGCGCGGCGGGCACGTCGACCCGCTGGATCGCCCGCACCACCGCGCCCGCGATCAGGCCGGCGGCCAGGCCGCCGAGGAACCCGGCGTCGATGGTGAGGGCGACGGCGCCGCCGACGAACCCGGGGACGAGGCCCGGCCGGTCGGCCATGCCGTACGCGATGTAACCGGCGAGAACCGGGATCAGGAAACCGAACGCCAGGGCGCCGGTCTGGAACAGCAGCGCGGCCCAGCTGTCGGCCTGCCCCCAGGCGAAGTTCTCGGCGACGGAGGGCGCCTTGTCGATGGCGTAGCCGCCGATGGCGAAGCCGAGGGCGATGAGGAGGCCGCCGGCGGCGACGAACGGGACCATGTAGCTCACGCCGGACATGAGCCAGGTGCGGAGCTTGGCGCCGTAGCTGTCGCCGGGTTCGCCCGCGTCGTCGACGGGGCTGCCGGTGGCCGCCGGGGCGGTGGCCTCACCGCGTACGGCCTTGTCACGCACCTCGGCGATCAGCTCCGGGGCCCGGTTGATCCCGGCCTTGACGCCGACGTCGACGGTGGGCTTCCCGGCGAACCGTTCCTTCTCGCGGACGGGGACGTCATGCGCGAAGATCACCCCGTCGGCGGCGGCGATGACCTCGGCGTCGAGCCGGGTGAACCCGGCGGACCCCTGCGTCTCGACGGCCACCTCGACGCCGGCGTCCCGTCCGGCGTTCTCCAGGGACTCGGCCGCCATGTAGGTGTGTGCGATGCCGGTCGGGCACGACGTCACGGCCACCACGCGGAACGGTGCGGAGGGTCCACCCGCGGGGGCTCCCGCCGTCCCCCTGGCGCCCTGCCGCACGCCGGGGTCACCGCCGGCCATCGCCCCCGGCTTTCCCGGCCTTCCCGGCTCACCCGACTTCCCCGGCTTCTCTCCGGCGGCAGGGGTTACGGCGGAAGGCGCCACGCCCGCGGCCGGGCCTCCAGCCGCAGCCGAGGTGCCCGGCGCGGCCGGGCCGGTCGGCGTGGTGTCCGCCCCGGGGCCGCTCGCCGTGAGGTCCACCTCGCCGGCCTGCCGTGCGGCGCTTCCCTCGCCGGTGGACGAGCCCGGGCCCCTGCCGGTGTCGGCGCCTCGCGCCGGGGGATGCGCCGTGCCGGAGGCGAGGCCCTCGGGCGGGCTCGGCGCGGGCCGCGCCTCCGCGTCGCCGCGGATCAGGGCGGCGGCGCCGGCCCGGGAGGTGGTCGTGCGGAGGGCGGAGGTGAACTCCGGGTCCATCAGGCGGCGGGCCAGGGACGACAGGATCGTCAGGTGGGCGTCGTCCGCGCCGGACGGAGCGGCGATCAGGAAGATCAGGTCCGCCGGGCCGTCCGGAGCGCCGAAGTCGATGCCGGGGCCCGAGCGGCCGAAGGCGAGCGTCGGCTCGGTGACGTGCGCGCTGCGGCAGTGCGGGATGCCGATGCCGCCGTCCAGGCCGGTCGGCATCTGCGCCTCGCGCGCCGCCACGTCGGCCAGGAAGCCGTCCAGGTCGGTCACCCGTCCCAGCCGCACCAGACGCTCGGCGAGCGATCGGGCCGCTTCTTCCTTCGTGCTCGCGGCCAGGTCGAGATCGACCAGGTCCGCGGTGATCATGTCGCTCATCGCGGGTTCCCTTGTTCGCTCAGGTATCGATCGAGGGGTACGTCGGCGGTCACCGTGACCGCCGCCGGGTCCAGGTCGGACGGGGTGGGCATCTCGCTGCCCGGCAGCCGCACGGCCGCGGCGCCGTGCGCCACCGCCGCCGCCAGGGCGGCCGGGCCTTCGCCGCCCGCGGCGAGGAAGCCCGCCAGGGAGGCGTCACCCGCACCGACGTTGCTGCGTACGGCGTCGACAGCGGCGTACCCGTAGAAGGCGCCGGCCGCGCAGACCAGCAGCTGGCCGTCCGCGCCGAGGCTGGCCAGCACCGCGCCGGCGCCCGCGCCGCGCAGCTCCTCCGCCGCCTTGAGGGCGTCGCCCACGGTGGCGAGGGGGCGACCGACGGCTCCGGCGAGCTCCTCGGTGTTGGGCTTGACCACGTCGGGGCGGGCGCGCAGCCCGGCCAGCAGCGCGGGGCCCGAGGCGTCCAGGGCGATCCGCGTGCCGTATCCGTGCGCACGGGTGACCAGGTCGGCGTACCAGGCGGGTCCGAGGCCTCGCGGCAGGCTGCCGCAGCAGGCGACCCAGTCGGCGGCGGGCGCGTGGGCGCCGACCGCCGCGAGGATCGCCTCCGACTCCCCCGGGGTCAGCCGGGGCCCGGGCGCGTTGATCTTGGTCAGTGTGCCGTCCGGTTCGGCGATCGCGATGTTGGAGCGGGTGTGGCCCTTCAGCGGGACGGGCGTCACCTCGATGCCCTCGTCGGCCAGCAGTTCGGCGACGAGGACCCCGGGGGTCCCGCCCAGCGGTACGACGGCGACGGTGCGCCGTCCGGCCGCGGCCACGGCACGGGAGACGTTGACGCCCTTGCCGCCCGGGTCCATCCGCTCGCGGGTGGCGCGCAGCACCTCGCCGCGGTCGAGGGCCGGGACTTCGTAGGTGCGGTCCAGGGACGGGTTGGGGGTGACGGTGAGGATCATGCGCGTACGACCTCCGTACCGGCCGCCTCGATGGCCGCCGCCTGCTCGGGGCCGAGTCCGGTGTCCGTGATGAGCAGGTCCACGTCGGCGAGGTCGCCGAAGCGGGCGAAGTGCTCCTCGGTGTGCTTGGCCGAGTCGGCGAGCAGTACCACGCGGCGGGCGGCGGCGATCATGGCGCGCTTCACGGCGGCCTCGGCGAGGTCGGGGGTGGTGAGCCCGCGTTCGGCGGAGAACCCGTTGGCGCCGAGGAGGAGGACGTCGGCGCGGATCTCGGCGTACGCCCGCAGTGCCCACGCGTCGACGGCGGCGCGCGTACGGTGCCGGACGCGTCCGCCGACCAGGTGGAGGGAGATGCCGGGGTGGTCCGCGAGCCGGAAGGCGACGGGCAGGGCGTGGGTGACGACGGTGAGCGAGCACTCGGGGGGCAGGCCGGCGGCCACCCTGGCCACGGTGGAGCCCGCGTCGAGGATGACACTGCCGTCCTCGGGCAGGCCGGCCAGCGCGGCGCGCGCGATGCGGTCCTTCTCGTCGGCGGCGGTGGACTCGCGCGCGGCGAGGTCGGGCTCGAAGTCCAGCCGCCCGGCCGGGATGGCGCCGCCGTGCACCCGGCGGACGAGTCCGGCGCGGTCCAGGGCCTTGAGGTCGCGGCGGACGGTTTCGGCGGTGACCTGCAACTGCTCGGCGAGGGAGAGCACGTCGACCCGGCCGCCCTCGCGGGCGAGACGCAGGATCAGCTGCTGGCGCTCCGGTGCGTACATGTGGTTTTACGTCCGATCAATGCCCGAGCTTGTGGTTTCTTCCCGCAGAGTACGTCCGATCTCGGGGGAAGTAAACAGAACCGGGCAAACGGAAGGCCCGGATCCGAGGCGGTCACGCCGCCTCGGATCCGGGCCGTCAGCCCTCCGCCCGGTCGGACGGGCCGGCACCGGACCTCAGTGGACCGGACCTCAGTGGACCGGCACGGGCTCCGGTTCCTCCGCCGCCGCCCCGGCGGCCGGCGCACCGGCGCCCTCCGCCGCCGCGCCCTCCATGTGCTGCTTCGGGCGACCCGGCAGCGCGAACATCACGGCGAAGATCACCAGGAGGACCGCGACGACCCACCACAGCGAGCCCTGGAAGGCGCCGGCGAAGGCGGCCCCGACCTCCCCGGGCGCGAGCCGCTGCTCGTCGATCGCTCCGAAGAAGACCACCGACACCAGCCCCAGGCCCAGCGCGGTGCCCATCTGCCCGGTCGTGTTGATCAGGCCCGACGCGGACCCCGCGTGCTCGCGCGGCACGTCCGACAGCACCGCGTCCGTCAGCGGCGCCACGATCAGGCCCATGCCGGCGCCCATCACGATCAGCGGCGCGACCATCTGCCAGGGCTCGATCCCGGTCCCGTACCGCCCGGCCTCCCAGATGTAGAGGAGCACCCCGGCGACCATCGTCAGCGCGCCCGCCTGAAGCACCTTCCGCCCGAAGCGCGGCACCAGCTTCTGTACGGACATCCCGGCGGCGGCGGACACGGCGATCGAGAACGGCACACCGGTCAGACCGGCCTTCAGGGGGGTCCAGCCCAGCCCGATCTGCATGTACAGCGTCCAGACCAGGAAGAAGATGCCCATCACCACACCGAAGGTCAGCTGCACCGCGATGCCCGCCGCGAAGCTCTTCACCCGGAACAGCGACAGCTCGACCAGCGGTGATCCGTCCTTGCGCGTCTTGTGCCTCTCGTACGCCACGAACGCGCCGAACACCGCGAGGCTCGCGACCATGCACGCGTGGCCCCACAGCGGCCAGCCCAGCTCGCGGCCGCGCGTCAGCGGGTAAATCAGCATGAGCAGGGCGAGGGTGACCAGGGCGACGCCGACCAGGTCCAGCCGCATCGCCCGTTCGGCGCGCGACTCGGTGATGAACTTCCGGCCCAGGATCAGCCCGGCGATGCCGACGGGCAGGTTGATCAGGAAGATCGGCCGCCACTCCAGCCCGAACAGGTTCCACTGCGTCAGCAGCGCGCCCAGCAGAGGCCCGGAGACGGCCCCGAGCCCCACGACCGCGCCGAACATCCCGAAGACCTTGCCGCGCTCGTGCGCCGGGAAGGTGACGTGGACGATCGCCAGCACCTGCGGGACCATCAGAGCCGCCATCGCGCCCTGGAGCAGCCGGGAGGCGACCAGCATCCCCGGGTTCACGGCGAAACCGCACAGGGCGGACGCGACGGTGAATCCGGCCATGCCCACGAGGAAGAGCCGCTTGCGTCCGTAGATGTCGCCCAGACGCCCGCCGGTGATCAGCCCGGCGGCGAAGGCCAGCGCGTAACCGGCGGTGATCCACTGGATCGCGCCGAACGAAGCGGACAGGTCCCGCTCGATGCTGGGAATGGCGATGTTGACGATGGTGACGTCGACGAGGTCCATGAACGCGGCCGTCATGACGATGGCGAGTGCCAGCCATCGCCGGCGGTCGGCCGCCGCCGACGCCGTACCCGTGGTGCTGGTGGTGAAGGAGGTCATGCCGGAAAACTAATCGCCATATAGGTCAGGTCATGTCCTACTGGGCGCGCATCCTGGAAGGCATGACGGACACTCCGGCACGACTCCTGAATCTGCTGTCGCTCCTCCAGACGCCGCGCGAGTGGCCGGGCAGCGAGCTGTCCGAACGGCTCGGTGTGAGTCCCCGTACGATCCGCCGCGACATCGACCGGCTGCGGGATCTCGGCTACCCGGTCGAGGCGAGCCGCGGCGCGGTCGGCGGATACCGGCTGGTCGCGGGCGCCGCGATGCCGCCGCTGCTGCTGGACGACGAGGAGGCGGTAGCGATCGCCGTGGGGCTGCGCGCCGGGGCGGGCCATGCCATCGAGGGCATCGAGGAGGCCGCGGTACGGGCGCTGGCCAAACTGGAGCAGGTGCTTCCGTCGCGGCTGCGGCACCGGGTCGCCACCCTGCAGAACGCGACGATCCCGCTGACGCGCGGCGACGGCGCGACGGTCGCCCCGTCGACGCTGACGACCCTCGCCGCGACGGTGACCGCCCATGAGCGCCTCCGGTTCGGCTACCGGGCGGGCGACGGGACGGAGTCGAAACGGCAGGTGGAGCCGTACCGCCTGGTGTCGACCGGCCACCGCTGGTACCTGGTCGCGTACGACCTGGAGCGCGAGGACTGGCGGACGTTCCGCGTCGACAGGGTCGCCGAGCCGTTCGCGACGGGCGCCCGGTTCACGCCGCGCGAGCTGCCCGCGGGCGACGCGGCGGAGCTGCTGTCGCACACCACGTCACGTACGCAGCCCGACCACGAGGTGGACGTCACCTTCGCGGCACCCGCGCAGTTCGTGGCCGCCCGGCTGCCGGCGCACCTGGCGCCCGCGCCGACGGGGCCCGACAGGTGCCGGCTGCGCGCGCGGTCGGCGGACTCCGTGGAGTGGCTGGCGCTGCGCCTGGCGCTGGTGGACTGCGAGTTCACCGTGCACGGCCCGGACGCCCTGACCGCGTACGTCGCCGCCCTGGCCGCCCGCCTGGCCCGCTCGGTGCCCGCGGCGCCCTGAACCCCGGCCGCACGGCGCGGACCGGCCGGACCGGGCCGGCCGGCCGGGGTACGACGACGCGGCCGGGCCGGGGGTACGACGACGCGCTGGGCCGGCCGGGGTACGACGACGAGGCCGGGCCGGGGGTACGACGACGCGCTGGGCCGGCCGGGGTACGACGACGGCCCCCGCCACAGGGGCGGGGGCCGGGGCGCCGGTGCCCCGTGGGGCTTACGCCGCCGCGTCGAAGCCGGTGTCGCGGGCCATGCGCTTCAGTTCGAGCAGCGCGTGCTTCTCGATCTGGCGGATCCGCTCACGGGTCAGGCCGTGCTCCTTGCCGACCTCGGTCAGCGTCCGCTCACGGCCGTCCTCGATGCCGTACCTCATACGGATGATCGACGCCGTACGGGTGTCGAGCTTGCCGATCAGCCCGTCCAGCTCCTCGCTGCGCAGCAGCGTCAGCACCGACTGCTCGGGCGACACCGCGGAGGTGTCCTCCAGGAGGTCGCCGAACTGCGTCTCACCGGCGTCGTCCACCGACATGTTCAGCGACACCGGGTCGCGCGCCCAGTCCAGGACGTCGATGACCCGCTCCGGGTTGGAGCCGAGCTCGGCGGCGATCTCCGCCGGCTCCGGGTCCCGGCCGTGCTCGCGGTTGAACTCGCGCTGCACGCGGCGGATGCGGCCCAGCTCCTCCACCAGGTGCACGGGGAGGCGGATGGTGCGCGACTGGTCGGCGATCGACCGGGTGATGGCCTGGCGGATCCACCACGTCGCGTACGTCGAGAACTTGAAGCCCTTGGTGTAGTCGAACTTCTCCACCGCCCGCACCAGGCCGGCGTTGCCCTCCTGGATGAGGTCGAGGAGGGGCAGGCCACTGCGCGGATACCGGCGGGCGACGGCGACGACGAGACGCAGGTTCGACCGGATGAAGACGTCCTTGGCGCGCTCACCCTCGGCCACCAGGCGCTCCAGCTCCGCACGGGACGCGCCCGCGGCGTCGGAGTCCACCTCACCGTCGAGGATCTGCTGGGCGAACACGCCCGCCTCGATGGTCTGGGACAGCTCGACCTCCTTGGCGGCGTCGAGCAGGGGCGTGCGCGCGATCTCGTCGAGGTACATGCCGACCAGGTCGCGGTCGGCGATCTCCCCGCCCACGGCGCGCACGCTGCTTGCCCGGTCCGTGGTCCTGGCCCCACCGGGGGCGGACTGACGACGGGCGACGGCACGGGTTGCCATGCGAGCTCCCTTGCTGAGTAGGTCGCGACACCCTCCCGGGTGCCCTGCATCCGACGGAAACAACGACTGGAATCCGGACAGAATTCCCATGGCGTCCGTCGATTTCCCGGATCTTGCAGTACCCTGTGCCGCCACCGAGGGAGGTCGAATGCCGCACGGGGGCGAAGAGGTGCAGGTCAGGCCGGGGACGGAAGGTGACCTCAGAGCCCTCACGGACATCTACAACCACTATGTCCGTGAGACGGCCATCACATTCGACACCGCCCCTCTCACCACCGAGGAGCGACGCCCCTGGCTGCGCTCCCACCCGGAGGACGGCCCCCACCGCCTGCTGGTCGCCCACGGCGCCGGCGGCGCCGGACCGGTCCTCGGGTACGCGACCTCCAGCGCCCTGCGCCCGAAGGCCGCGTACTCCACCTCCGTCGAGGTGAGCGCCTACCTGGCCCCGGAGGCGGCCGGCCGGGGCGTGGGGACCCTGCTCTACGCGCACCTCTTCGAAGCGCTGGCGAAGGAGGACGTACACCGCGCCTACGCCGGGATCGCGCTGCCCAACGAGCCGTCGGTGCGCCTGCACGCCCGTTTCGGCTTCCGGCACGTCGGCACCTACGCGGAGGTGGGACGGAAGTTCGGGCGGTACTGGGACGTGGCCTGGTACGAGAAGGCCCTGTAGCCGGGGCGGGCAGGCACCGCGACGGGACGGAGGCCCGGAGCCGGGGGCTACCCGAACTGCACCGACCGCTTCGCCAGCCCCATCCAGAACCCGTCGACGACGCTGCGCCCGCCGGCCAGGTCGCCCGCCGCGTCGGCGGCGCCCAGCGTCACGAAGAGGGGCGCGAAGTGTTCGGTACGCGGGTGGGCGAGCGCGCCGGCCGGCGAGGCGTGCGCGAAGTCCAGCAGCGCGTCCACGTCCCCGGCGTCCAGCGCCCGCCGCCCCCAGTCGTCGAACTCCGCCGACCAGGTGGGGACGCCCGCGTGCCGCAGCGCCGCCAGGTTGTGGGTGAAGAACCCGCTCCCGACGATCAGCACCCCCTCGTCGCGCAGCGGCGCCAGTCTGCGCCCGACGCCCATGAGGCGGGCCGGGTCCAGCGTGGGCAGGGACATCTGCAGGACCGGCACGTCGGCGTCCGGGTACATCTCGACGAGCGGGACGTACGCCCCGTGGTCCAGCCCCCGGCCGGGAAGGTCCCGCACGGGCGTGCCGGGCCCGCGCAGCAGCTTGCGCACGGACTCGGCGAGCCGGGGCGCGCCGGGGGCGGGGTACCGCACCCGGTAGTAGTGCTCGGGGAAGCCCCGGAAGTCGTACACCAGCGGCGCGGTCACGGTGGCGCCGAGGGTCGTCGGGGCCTCCTCCCAGTGGGCGGAGACCATCAGGATCGCGGAGGGCTTCGGCAGGCGGGCGGCCCAGTCGGCGAGCTGGCCGGGCCATACGGGGTCGTCGGCGAGCGGCGGGGCGCCGTGGGAGAGGTAGAGGGCGGGCATCCGCGCCGCCTCACGCCGTACGGGCTCCAGCTCCTCGAAGGCTTTCATGGCCGCGACTCCTGACGTGCTTCTTCCACCATACCTACTTGAATATTCAAGCAGACTCGCCCATGAGCGTATCGACCGTTTGTTCAACTTTCAAGAAGCCGTAGAGTGGGATACATGGATACGGCACCGAACGGCGGCGGCGGCGAGCAGCCGCGCTGGCTCAGCGACGACGAGCAGCGCGTCTGGCGTGCGTACCGGCACGCCACCACGCTGCTGGAGGACCATCTCGACCGTCAGCTCCAGCGCGACGCCGGAATGCCGCACATCTACTACGGGCTGCTCGTCCAGCTCTCCCAGGCCCCGCGCCGCCGCATGCGGATGACCGAACTGGCCAAGGACGCCAAGATCACCCGGTCCCGGCTGTCGCACGCCGTGGCGCGCCTGGAGAAGAACGGCTGGGTACTCCGCGAGGACTGCCCCTCCGACAAGCGCGGCCAGAACGCGTACCTGACGGACGCGGGGTACGAGGTGCTCAAGCGCAGCGCGCCCGGCCATGTCACCGCCGTACGCCAGGCGTTGTTCGACCGGCTCAGCCCCGAGCAGGTCGGCCAGCTCGGCGAGATCATGCGGGTCATGGCGGAAGGCCTCCAGCCCTCGGACCCCGACGCCGACCTGCCCTGGCTCCGCTAGCCGCGCCATCGGAGGCCCTCACGGCCTGGCCGCCAGGCCGCCAGGCCGTCAGCCCCGGGCCGTCAGGCCGCCAGGCCGTCAGGCCGCCAGGCCGTCAGCCCCGGGCCGTCAGGTCGTCAGCAGGACGCCCGCGTACGACGCCACCGCGACGATCACCCAGGCCGTCAGCCCCAGCACGGCGACCCGCGCCCCGGTCCGGGAGAGCGTCGGCAGGTGCACCGCGCTGCCCAGACCGAACAGGGCGGCGGCGAGCAGGAGTTCCTGCGCCGTCCCGGCGGCCTCCAGGGCCGGCCGCGGCAGCCACCCGGTCGTGCGCAGCGCCACCATGGCGAGGAACCCGGCGACGAACAGCGGCACGAGCGGCGGGCGCCGCCCCCCGGGCGCGGCACGCCCCCGGCGCCGCGCCGCCACCACCAGCGCCGCGACCAGCGGCGCCAGCAGGGCGACGCGCATGAGCTTGACCAGCACCGCCTCGCCGAGCGCGGCCGGTCCGGCGGTCTGCGCGGCGGCGACCACCTGGCCCACGTCGTGCACGCCCGCCCCCACCCAGCGCCCGAACTGCGCGTCGCTCAGCCCCAGAGGGCCGTGCAGCAGGGGAAGCACCGCGATGGCGAGCGTGCCGCAGAGGGTGACCAGGGCCACCGACGTGGCCATGTCGTCCTCGTCGCTGTCCCGCACCGCGCCCACCGCGCCGATCGCCGACGCCCCGCAGATCGCGTACCCCGCGGCGATGAGCACCGGCCGGTCACCCGGCAGGCCGAGGCGGCGCCCCAGCCACCAGGTGCCGCCGAAGGTGGCGGCCACCACGGCCAGCACCATCGCGACGGTCCACCAGCCCACGCCCAGGACGTCGGCGAGGCTCAGCTTCAGCCCGAGCAGGACGACACCGACACGCATCAGGCGCTTGGCCGCCAGGGTCAGGCCGGGCCGGCAGCCGCCCCGGACGCGGTCGCGCAGCCCCGGCGTGTGGGCGGCGGCGACACCCAGGACGACGGTGGCGGTGAGCATCGGGACGGCCGGCACGGCGAGGTGCGCCAGCCAGGCCGCGGCGACCCCGGCCGCGGCGAGCGCGAGACCGGGCACGGGGGAGGGCCCCGCCCGGCCGCCCGCCGCGAGGGGGCGCAGGCGTGGGCCGACGAGCGCCATCAGCGGTCCGCGGGCAGGCGGTAGAGGCGCCGGACGCTGGTGCCCAGGCGGGTGATGTCGGCCCCGTAGACGTGCAGGGACAGGGTGGTGCGGTCGCCGCTGTTGCGTACGGAGTGGATGTCGCCGGGCGGGGCGAGGGCGGCGACCTCGCCGGCCCGGCTGATCACGTCCTCGGTGGCGAGCAGCCGGGCGGAGGCGCCGTCCGGGACGAGCTGGTAGCGCCGTTCGTGCTCCTCGCCCCGGTGGACGCCGGTCGCGCACCACGAGACGTGGTCGTGGATGGGCGTGGACTGCCCGGGCAGCCAGACGAGGGCGACGACGGAGAAGCTGCCGTCGGGCTCGGCGTGCAGGACGTGCTGGCGGTAGTGGGCGGGGTCGGAGGCGCACTGCGCCGGGGTGAGCAGGTCCGGCGCGCCGAGGTGCGGGGCGATGCGTTCGGCCACGAGTCGGGAGGTCGGTTCGGGCGGCAGCCCGCGCCCCACGGCCTCGCGTACCGCGGTGACGAGAGCACGAAGGCGTTCGGTGGTCGGGCCGGCGGCGGCAACGGGGATCGTCGTCATGGCGGCAGGGTCCGCCCCGCCGAGCCATCACGTCCAAGGAGGGTTCTTTGCCGGACACCCAACCAGCGCTTATGGGTGGGGGGTTCAGCAGCCGGTCCTGGACTCGGCCACCGTGACGATCTCGTCGAGCATGAGGGCCGTCGCGGGGATCCGGAGATGGTCGCGCAGGACGTACGCGTACACCTGGCGCCGGGTGTGGGGTTCGACGATCCGGCCGGTGACCTTGTCGTGGCAGAGGAACGACAGGACGAGTGCGGGCACCATGGCGATGCCGACGCCGGCCGCCACGAGGCTCTGCATCACCAGGTTGTCGTCCGTGGTGCAGGCGATGTCGGGACTGAAGCCGGCCTCGGCGCAGGCGTGCAGGAAGTTGGCGTTGCAGCGCGCGCAGCCGGCGATCCACCGCTCGTGCGCCAGATCGGCCAGGTGCACGGCCCGGCGGCGGGCCAGCGGGTGCCCGGTGGGCAGGAGCACCGTCAGCGGGTCCTCCAGCAGCTTGAACTCGTCGAGTTCCTCGGGGACGTCGACCCGCAGTCCCGGATAGCTGAAGGCCAGGGTGATGTCGCACTCGCCCCTGGCCACCATCCGCAGCGACTCGGGCGGCTCGCTCTCCACCAACTCGACCCTGACGCCCGGGTGCCGGGTCGCCATCCGGGCCATGGCCTCGGGCAGGATCGTCGCTCCGGCGCTGGGGAAGGCGCAGACGCGCACCCGTCCGGAGCGCAGCCGCGCTATGGCGTCGATCTGTTCCTGGGCGGCGGCCAGGCTGTCGAGGATCGTCCCGGAGTGCCGGGTGAGGGCCTCCCCCGCCTCGGTGAGCCGCAGGCCACGTCCGACGCGGGTGAACAGCGGCGTGCCGACGTCCCGTTCGAGCGCCTTCATCTGCTGGCTGACGGCCGGCTGTGTGTACCCGAGGGCGCGGGCGGCCGCCGTATAGGAACCGGTCCTGACCACTTCATGGAAGGTCTTGATGTACCGGGAATCGAACACGGTCGAAAGCATAAGCAGAAATTGGGATACGGAAAGGGGCGCTCCTCGCCACCTCGGTGGCGGAGAGCGCCCCTCCCGGTACGTCCGTACGCCGTTGCCGCCGTACTCCCGTGATCCCGTACTCCCGCGCTTCCGGGCGCGTCAGTGCGCGACGACCGGGATCCTCGCCTCGCCCTCGACGTGGTCCCCGTCGCCACCGCCCGCGTCCGGCCGTGAACCGACGCCCGGACGGCCGGTGTTGATGAACGTGACCGCGATGACGGCGGACACCACCAGGATGCCGACCGCCCACCAGATGGCGGCGGAGTACCCCTCCACCATGCCCTGGAGCTGGAGCAGCTTCCGCGCCTGCGGGGAGGCCGCGGCGGCCGCGTTCTCGGTGATGTACGCGGTGGTGGCCGACGCGGCGATGGTGTTGAGCAGCGCCGTGCCGATCGCGCCGCCGACCTGCTGCGAGGTGTTCACCATCGCGGAGGCCACACCGGCGTCCCGGGCCTCGACGCCGTGCGTCGCCAGGGACATGGCCGGCATGAAGGCCGTACCCATGCCGAGACCCAGCAGGAGCTGCGCGGGCAGGATGAGCCCGGCGTACGACGATCCGACCTCCAGTTGCGTCAGCAGCAGCATGCCGGTGGCGGCGGTCAGGAAGCCGGGACCCATCAGCAGCCGGGGCGCGACGCGGGTCATCAGCCGGGCACCGATCTGCGTCGAACCCGTGATCATGCCGACGATCATCGGCAGGAACGCGAAACCGGTCTCGACCGGCGAGAAGCCCTTGACGATCTGGAGGTAGTAGGTGAGGAAGAGGAACAGGCCGAACATCGCGATGACGGCGAGTCCGAGGGAGAGGTAGACCCCGCCCCGGTTGCGCTCGGTGATCACGCGCAGCGGCAGCAGCGGCGACTTGACCTTCGCCTCGACGGCGAGGAACGCCCCGAGCAGCACGGCGGACGCGACGAACAGGCCGATGGTGCTCGCGTCGGACCAGCCCTGGGACTCGGCGCGGGTGAAGCCGTACACCAGGGAGACCAGACCCAGGGTGGACAGGACGACGCCCGGGATGTCGAGCGGCGAAGGGTTGCGCCCGCCGGCCGGCTCACGGATCACGAAGTAGGCGCCCGCGGCGGCGACGACGGCGAAGGGGATGTTGACGAAGAACGTCCAGCGCCAGTCGAGGTACTCGGTGAGGACACCGCCGAGGATCAGGCCCACGGCGCCACCGCCACCGGCGATCGCACCGTAGATGCCGAACGCCTTGGCGCGCTCCTTGGCGTCGGTGAACATCACCGCCAGCAGGGACAACGCGGCGGGTGCGAGCAGCGCGCCGAAGGCGCCCTGGAGGGCGCGCGAGCCGAGCAGCATCGCCTCGCCGGTGGCCGCGCCACCCAGCGCGGAGGCGGCGGCGAAGCCCAGCAGGCCGACGACGAAGGTGCGCTTGCGGCCCCACAGGTCGGCGATACGGCCGCCGAACAGCAGCAGTCCGCCGAAGGCGAGGGCGTAGGCGGTGATGACCCACTGGCGGTTGCCGTCCGAGATCCCCAGGTCCTGCTGGGCGGAGGGCAGCGCGATGTTCACGATCGTCGCGTCGAGCACGACCATCAGCTGGGCCAGGGCTATGAAGACCAGCGCTTTCCAGCGGCTGGGATCAGGGGCGAGGCCGGCGGAGAGAGGACCGGAAGGCGTTTTCGGCATGGGAGCGGCCACCTAGGGGCTCGGAAACGGCGAGAAACGGACGTAAGGGTGCGGGGAAGCGGGTCGGTCGCGCGGGCGGGCGTGGCGTAGTGGCGTAAGGGCAGGGGCGGGGAGGCGGGGCGTAAGGGCGGGGGGCGTCATCGGTGCCCGCCGCGGGGGGCGGGGGCGTCATCGGCGCCCGCCGCAGGGGGCTCAGAGCTCGCGCCGGAGGTCCTCCAGGGTCGCGGCCGTCCCGGGGAGCTCGGAGCGCGCGGGCGTCTCCAGGCCGTCGAGGAACAGCTGCAGATGGCGGTGTACGAAGCGGTCGAAGTTCGGGCACGCGGAGCCGGGCAGCGGCCGGGTCAGCTGGGAGAGGCCGACCAGCAGGTCCCCCACGGCGACGTCGGTGCGCAGCCGTCCGGCCGCCTGCGCCCGGTCGAAGAGGGCCTGTACGGCCTCCTCCAGGCGCCCGCGTTCGGCGAGCAGTTCGGGGTGGTCCTTGTCGAAGGCGCCGGAGAGCATCGGGCACAGGGCACCGATCCGCTCGTCGGCGGCGGCGTGGGTGAAGCGGCGCAGCGCCTGGAAGGCGTCGGTCTCCTCGGCGGCCGCTTCCAGGGCCCGCTCGGTCGTGCGGGACATCACCGACAGGACGACCTCGTGGATGAGCGCGTCGCGGTCGGGGAAGTGCCGGTAGAGCGTGGCGTTGCCGACCCCGGCCCGGCGGGCGACCTCGTCGAACGGCACCTCGGGACCGAACTCGACGAACATCTCGCGGGCCGCCGTCACGATCCGCTCCCGGTTGCGCAGGGCGTCCGCCCGGGGGCGGGGCGCGGGGCGCGGGGCGGCACCACCGACGGCGCTGGTGCTGGGGCTGGTGCTGGGGCTGGCGCTCGTCACGGTCACTCCCTCTCTTGGCGCGTAACCGGGGACCGTTTCCCCGCTTGTCGGCGACACAGGCATAAACGGGGAGTCCGTCCCCGGTTAATCCCGGTCCGCCTGTGACGTACACCACTCACCTCCTGGCCGGTAACCCCCGATCGGCCGTATCCGGCGGGCGTCCGCCTCCGGCCCGGCAGAGGCTGATCGGACGGAGAGCAGCCCGGACCCGGCCGGCTGCCGCCGACCGAAGGCGATCAGCACGCATGCAGCAGACGCGCCGGCGGACTCGTAGACCGGTCGCCCTCGGGGCGGCCGCCACCACCCTCGTCATAGCCGGGCTGGCCACGGCGAGTTCGTCCCTCCCGGACGGGACCCGCGCGTCGGCCGGCCCCATAGCCGTCCGTGCCGCCGACGAGGCGGGGCTCGCGCCGTGCCGGATCACGACCGCGGTGGGCGTCCAGCTGTCGGAGGGCATACCCACGGGCCCGGACTACGCCCGCTCCACCGGCGAGGTCCGGGCCCTGACCCTGATGGTCGACTTCCCCGACGCCCCCGGCGAGGGCCCTGCGATGAGCCGGTTCGCCGAGTTCTTCCCGCAGACCACCGACTGGTTCCGCACCAGCTCCTACGGGCGGTTGCGCTACCGCCCCGAGGCACCGCTGCGCGACTGGCTGCGGATGCCGATGCCGTTCGGCTCGTACGGGATCGAGCGCGGCTCACCGTACGAACCCGGCTACCGCCAGCTCGTCCAGGACATCGTTGCGGCCGCCGACCCCAAGGTCGACTTCGGCGAGTACGACCTGGTCAACATCCTGGTCACGCCGAACGCGGGCCCCTCGGCGCTGGACACCGTGCTGTCCGTCACCTTCTCCGGCAACACCGAGGCCCCGCACGCCGACGGAGCGCCGCTCGCCAACACGTCGTTCGTCTACAGCCGCCAGGACGACGGCTCGGGCTCGTACCACGAGACGGGTTTCCGGGTCCTGCCGCACGAGAACGGCCACGTCTTCGGACTCCCCGACCTCTACACCGCCGAGGGCGGCGGCGCGGTGGGGCACTGGGACATCATGTCCGAGGACTGGGGGGCCAACAACGACCTGCTGGGCTGGCACAAGTGGAAGCTGGGCTGGCTCGACAACAACCAGGTGCGCTGCGCCTCGGCCTCCGGCACCCGCGAGTACACGCTCACCTCCCTGGCCACGAAGGGCGGCCCGAAGCTCGCCTTCGTCCCGCTCACCCCGGAGTCCGGGTACGCGGTGGAGGTCCGCACCCGGGACGGCAACGACGAGGCCGTGTGCGAGCCGGGCGTGCTGATCTACCACGTGCAGTCGGACGTGGACACCGGCCACGGCCCGGTCACCGTGGTCGACAGCGACCGCGACAGCGGCGGCTGCACCCGCCGCCCGAACGTGCACGCCGAACTGTCGGACGCCCCGTACCGCCCCGGCGAGTCCTTCACCGACCGCGAGAGCGGGGTACGGATCACCGTGCTGTCCGAGGACCCCGAAAAGGGCACGTACCGGGTCCGCATCACGCGCGCCTGACCCCACGCCCGGACCCGGACGCCGCGCCCGATCCGGACCACCCGCGCCCCGGCCCCGCACCCGGCCCGGACCACCCGCGCCCAACCGCCGCACCCGGCCCCCGGCCCCGTACCCGGCCCGGACGCCGCACCCATCCGGACCACCCGCAGCCCGGCCCCGCACCCGCCCCCGACCACCCGCGCCCGGGCCCCGGTTCCGGGCGCGTACCCGCGGGCGGCCGCCGCTCCGTGCCTAGGCCTCCCGGCGGACCCTGGCCCGTACCTCCTGGCGCAGGTCCCGCTTGAGCACCTTGCCCGTCGCGTTCCGCGGCAGCGGCCCGTCCTGGACGAGGACGTGCGCCGGCACCTTGAAGGCCGCCAGGCTCCGCGCCACGTGCGCCCGCAGCTCCCCGGGCCCGGCCGTGGCGCCCGGCCGCAGCCGCACCACGGCGGCGACCTCCTCCCCGAGTACGGGATGGGGCACGCCGAGCACGGCCGCGTCCGTCACGTCGGGATGGTCGTACAGCGCCGCCTCGACCTCCACGCAGTACACGTTCTCGCCGCCCCGGATCACCATGTCCTTCAGCCGGTCGACGACGCTGACCCGCCCGTCGCGCACGGTGGCGAGGTCACCGGTGCGGAACCAGCCGTCGGCGGTGAACGCGGCCGCGGTCGCCTCCGGGTCCTCCCAGTAGCCGCGCGCCAGGGACTGGCCGCGCAGCCACAGCTCGCCCACCTCGCCGTCGGGCAGCGCCCGTCCGTCCGGGGCGGCGATCCGCACCTCGGTGGCCGGGGTGGGCCGCCCGACGCTGCCGGGGAAGCGCCGGTAGGACGCGCCGAAGGTGGCCAGCACGCCGCCGCTGGTCTCGGTCAGCCCGTAGCCGTTGCGGGGTTCGACGCCCTCGGGGCAGCGGGCGACGAGGCCGGGCGGGGCGGCGGCGCCACCGGTGTTGAGCTGGGTCAGCGTCCCGAGGCCCCCGTCCCCGGCCGCGTCCAGCAGCTGGAGCGCGGTGGCCGGCACCCCGGCGTAGTGGGTCACGCCGTGCCGGTGGATCAGCTCCAGGGCCTTCGCGGCGTCCCACTTGCGCATGAGCACGAGCGTGCCGCCCGCCGCCATCACCGCGTAGAACGAGGTGAAGGCGGCGACGTGGAAGAACGGGAACGTGGTCAGCGACACCGGCGCCGGGCCCGCCCCCGGGATCTGCCCCCGTTCCAGCGCGGCGACGGCGGCGTGGAAGCGGGGGTTCATCGCGGCCCCGGCCTGCGCGAGGTGCGTGGCGACGGCACCCTTGGGCCGCCCGGTGGTGCCTGACGTGTAGATGATGGTGGCGTCGTCCTCGGGCCGGACCTCCACGTCCGGCGGGCCGAGCGCGGGATCGGCGGCGGGCAGGTCCTCGTACCGCTCGAAGCCCTCCTCGGCCTCCCCGTGGAAGACCAGGCCGGTCACCCGTGCGCGGCGCGCCCAGGCCCGTACGCGCTCCACCCGCTCGCCGTCGACGAGCAGGACACGCGGGCGGCAGTCGTCGAGGGCGTACGCGAACTCGTCCTCGGTCCACCAGGCGTTGAGGGGTACGGCCACGAGCCCGGCGAGCTGCGCGGCCCAGAACGCGACCTGCCACTCGGGGTGGTTGCGCATGGCGACGACGGCCCGGTCGCCGGGGCGCAGCCCGTACACGTCGGTGAAGCGGCGGGCGAGGGCGCAGGCGGCGGCGAAGAACTCGCCGTAGGTGTACGTCCGGTCCTCGGCTACGAGGAAAGGCCGCTCGCCGAAGGCCCAGGTGACCTCGGCGAACTCGCGGAGCGTGCGCGGTCCGGCGGCGTACACCGGGGGCCCGTCCCCGGTCGTCTCGACGGCGAAGGGCGCTCCGGGGGCGGTGAGCACGGCCTCGGGGCGCGCCGGGTGGTGCGTGGACGCCGGGTGGTGCGTGGACGGATCGGTGTGCGGCACGAACGCCTCTTCCTAAGCGCTTGCTCAGTCCCTTCCCGGGCGACGCTATGCGCCCCGGCCGCATCCCGTCAAGGTCCGTGTATTGAGCACCTATATGCGGGCTTCCGGCATTCAGGACCTCAGGCGGCCGGCGCCAGGACGGGCCGCACGACGTGCCACATGCGCCCCAGCCACTCCTGGGCCGTCTCGCGCGGCGCGGGCAGGACCTCGCCGAAGGCCGCGTCGGCGCGCGTCCGGGCCATCGTCTCGGCGCCCACGATGACGGACATGACGAGCGCCGCGGCGGACCGCGCGTCGGCTCCGGGCAGCGCCGTCCCGTCGGCCTCGGCCCGCCGCAGGGCGCGGAAGAGGCTGCCGAGCCAGTTGACGTGACAGTGCAGGGCCGGGTCCTCCGGAGTCTCCAGCTCACGGGCGAGGCGGACCCCGGCCCGGGTGACGACATCGCTCTCCAGCAGCCCCACGAGCGTGTACGTCATGTCGACGACGGTCTGGAACGCCGGTCCCGGACGTTCGGCGCAGAGCCGCAGGGCGGCTCCCGAGGTGGCGCACGCCTCGGCCTGCACGGCGCGGGCGAGATCGGACTTGGCCGCGAAGTGGAACGACAGCGCGCCCTTGGTGACCTGGGCGTGGTCACTGATCACCGCGAGGGTGGCGCGCTCGTAACCGACCTGGTCGAACACCGCCGCGGCCGCCCGGATCAGATTCGCCCTGGTCCGCTCGGCCCTCTCCTGCTTCGCCACAGCCCCACCCCTCTCGCCGGGACGACAGTAGAAACCAACCTCTTGGTATGTCAATGGGTCGGGAAATCCGCGTACAACCAGCCGTCGACGCATGCCCGCAAGCCAGTTTGCCACCCCCGGGGCGCGTCAAACAAACCATCTACGCGGTTCTGTTAGCTCCACCCGTAGCTCCACCCGCTTCCCGGGGCGGGGGCGGTGGCCGAGTTGGCAAAGTGGCGCCCGGTGTGGGTACGCCCCGAAAAAAATACAGAACGCTCCCTATTCTTTTTTTCGTCACACGTACCGCCGGAGGTAGGGACCGCCCATGCCAGCTCACCACCCATCCCCTGTCGACCAGCGCGTCGACCGGCTCTTCCTGGAACAGGCCGAGCGGGCCCCGGACGCCCTCGCCCTGGTGCACGGCGAACGGAGATTGACGTACGGGCAACTGCGGGACCGGGCCCGGGCGGTCGCCGGGCGACTGGCGGCCCTGGGCGTGGAACGCGAGACGCTCGTCGCACTGGCCTTCCCCCGCTCCGTCGACGCGGTCGTCGCCATGCTCGGCGTCGTCCTCGCCCGGGGCGCCTACCTCCCCGTCAACCCGTCCTTCCCCACCGGGCGGATCAACCGGCTCCTGGACGACGCCCTCCCGCCCCTGCTGCTCTGCGGCCCCGGACTCGCCGACGGCCTCGCACCGGCCGTGCCGGAGGGCACCCGGCTGCTCGGCCTCGACGAGCTGGAAGCCATGGTGGCCACCGCCACGCCGGCGTCACCGGCCGTCGGGGAGTCCGCGGCCGGGTCCCCCCTCGCGTACGTGATGTACACCTCCGGATCCACCGGCCGCCCCAAGGGCGTCATGATCGAGCACGCCGGGATCGTGCGGCTGGTACGCGGGGCCGACTACTTCGACTTCTCCGACCGCCACCGCTTCCTGCTCACCGGCGCCCTGGAGTTCGACGCCGCCACCTTCGAGATCTGGGGCGCGCTGCTCAACGGAGCCGTCCTGCACCTCGTGGACGAGGACGTCCTGCTCACCCCCGCCCGGCTCAAGACCGCCCTGCGGGACGCCGGCACCACCGTCCTGTGGCTCACCGCACCCCTGTTCAACCAGCTCGTCGACGAGGACCCCACCCTCTTCGCCGGACTCGAGACCCTTCTGGTCGGCGGCGACGTACTCTCCTGCCGGCACATCGCGCTGCTCCGCGCCGCCTGCCCCCGGCTCAGGATCCTCAACGCCTACGGGCCCACCGAGAACACCACCTTCACCACGGTGTTCCCCATCGAGCGCGACCACCGCACCGCCATCCCCATCGGCCGGCCCATCAGCGGCACCACCGTCCTGGTCCTCGACGCCGAAGGCCGCCCGGCGGCCCCCGGACAGGTGGGCGAGTTGTACACCGGCGGGCAGGGCCTCGCCCGCGGGTACCTGGGGCGGCCCGACCTCACCGCCGAGCGGTTCGTCACCGTCGACGGCGCCCGCCACTACCGCACCGGTGACCTCGTCAGCGCCGACACCGACGGCGTGCTGTCCTTCCACGGCCGCACCGACGACCAGGTGAAGATCCGCGGCCACCGGGTCGAGGTCAAGGAGGTCACCAACGCGCTCCTGGAGACGGACGGCGTCCGCGACGCGCACACCCTCGTCACCGGGGAGGGCACCAGCCGCCGGCTCGTGGCCTACGCGGTGCTCGACGGCACCTCCGGCGAGGACTCCGTCGCCGCGGCTCTCCGCCGCACCCTGCCCGGGTACATGTGCCCCGACCGCGTCGTGGCGGTGCCCACCCTCCCGCTGAACGCCAACGGCAAGGTCGACAGCGCCCGCCTGCCACAGCCGCCCGCCCGCCCCACCCACCGCGAACCACCGGTACGCACCGCGCTGGAGGAGCGCGTCGCCGGCCTCTGGGCCGACGTGCTCCACCTGGACGCCGCGACCATCCACCCCGACGACGACTTCTTCGACCTCGGCGGCACGTCCATCACCGCCGGGGCGCTCGCCGGCCGTCTCCACCGGGCCACCGGTGCGGCGCTCCCGCTGAGCCGGCTGTTCGAGACCCGCACCCTGGCGGCCGTCGCACAGGCGGTGGCCACGGCCGAACGCACCGAACTCGCCCCGCTCCCCGCCGAACCGGGTGGCCGGCGTACCTCCGCGCTCCACCCCCAGCAGCGCGCCCTGTACGCGCTGTGGCGCACCGACCCGTCGTCGACCGCGTACAACATCCCCTTCCGCCTCGACATCGCGCCCGGCCTGGACGCCCGGCGGCTGAAGGCGGCGCTCACCGCGCTCGTCGCCCGCCACGACGCCCTGCGCACCGGGTTCCGGCTCGACGCGGACGAGGTCCACCAGGTGCACGGCCCCGAAGCAGCCGCCGAGGTGACCACGGCCGACGAGCAGCGGGTGCCCACCGACGCCGAGGCCCTGGAGCGGCTGGTGCGCCCCTTCGACCTGGAGCGGCCGCCGCTGCTGCGTGCCCTGCTGGTGCCGGGCCCGGACGCCGACCGCCTCTACCTGGACGTCCACCACATCGTCTTCGACGGGGTGTCCCTCGCGGTCCTGGTGGAGGACCTGCTCGACCTGTACGCCGGGGTCGCCCCCGCCCCGCTGCCCGCCGGGTACGGCGACGCGTCGCAGTGGTTCGCCGACCGCCTCGCCTCCGGGGCGCTCGGTGACGCCGAGCGGTACTGGCGCGAGGTCTTCGCCGAACCGCCCGCCCCGCTGGACCTCCGCCCCGACCTGCCCCGCCCGCCGGTCCGCTCCACCCGGGGCGGCGTGGTGCGCCACCGGCTCGGCGCAGAGCGCGGCGACGCCGTCCGGGAGAGCGCCGCACGGCACGGTGTCACCGCCTTCAGCGTGCTGCTCACCGCGTACGCCACCGCGCTGGGCCGGATCACCGGCCAGCGGGACCTGGTCGTCGGCTGCCCGATGAGCGGACGCTCCCACCCGGACCTCGACCGGTTGGTCGGGATGTTCGTGAACACCGTGCCACTGCGGCTGCGGCTGACCGAGCAGGACCGGTACGCCGATGTGCTGCGCCGTGCCGCCGACCACCACCACCAGGCGCTGACCCACCAGGACTACCCGTTCGAGCGGCTGGTGCGGCAGGTCGTCACGGAGCGGGACCCCTCCCGCAACCCGCTCTTCGACGCCTTCTTCGCCCTCCAGAACATCGGCTTCCACCGCTTCCGCCGGCACGGCCGGCGCGTCGGGGTGTCCCTGCTCCACCAGGGCACCTGCCGCTTCGACCTGAACCTCCAGGCGTACGAGCGCCCCGAGGGCACGCTCCTCGAACTCGAGTACAGCACCGCCCTGTTCCACCCGTCATCGGCCGAGTTCCTCCTCGACCGGGTCGTCGCCGCCCTCGACGAACTCCTCACCGCCCCGGACTCACCGGTGTTCCCGCCCGCCGCACCACCGGCCCGGACGACACCCGCGGCGACCGCCGCCAGCTTCTCCTTCTAGCGCCTTCCACCCCCCAAGGACGAACCATGAGCAACGCACTCGCACTCCAGTCGGCCCTCAACGACTTCCCCCAGCAGCTGCGGTTCTGGCAGGAGCACCCCGCCGTACTCGCCGAGCCGACCGTGCTCGTACGCGACCACTCCCGCAAACACACCGGCGCCCGCCCCGCCGTCACCGTGCCGCTGCCCGCCCGGGCGACCGCCGCCGCCCGCGCCCTGACCGGCGGCGACCCGGTGCTGCTGCGGGTCCTGGGCGGCTCCGCCCTGGCGGTGCTCGCCGCCCGCGCCACCGACCGGGCGGACGTCGCCGTCCTGCTGCCGGCGCCCTCCCCCGCGGCGGCCCCGGCCCTGCCGGTCGCCGCCGAGGTGCGCCCCGCCACCACCGGCCGGGAACTGCTCGGCGCGGTGCGCGACGCGTACCTGGAGGGCCTCGCCCACCTGGACATCCCCCTCGGGGCGTGGCTGGACGCGGAGGAGGTGCGGCCCGGCGACCTGATGCTGGCGCTCGACGGCGACCTCACCGAGCGGCACGCCGAGGAGCGCGGCTGCCCCCTCCTCCTCGACCTGCGTACGGGCGAGGGGGGCGGCCCGGCGGAACTGGCGCTGTCCTACGACCCCCGGCTGTTCTCCCGGACCACCGCCGAGCGCCTGGGCGCCGACTTCGCCCGCGTGCTGGACGCGCTGCTCGACGACACCACGCTCCCCCTCGGCCCCCTGCTCGCCCCCACCGACCGCGAACTCTCGCTGATCGAGGGGGAGTTCAACGCGACCGACGCGGACTTCCCGGCCGACCGGACGCTCCACAGCTTCCTCGAGGAACGCGCCGCCGCCACGCCCGACGCCATCGCCGTGGCCGACGGGGGCGTGACGTACGCGCAACTGAACGCGGCCGCCAACCGGCTGGCCCGCGTCCTGCGCGACCGGGGCGTCGGCGCGGACGACGTGGTCGGCGTGTGCCTGCCCCGCTCGCCCCGGATGCTGGTCGCGGTGTACGCGGTGCTCAAGGCCGGCGGCGCCTATGTGCCGCTCGACCCGACACTGCCCGCCAACCGGATCGCGTACATCGTCGACCACAGCGGCACCGGCCTGGTGCTGGTCGACGACGACACCGCGCACGCCGTACCCGGCCGGGCGACCCTCCACGTGGACGACCCGGACGTCGCCGCGCAGGACGGCACCGACCTGCCCGCCGTGAGCGGCCCCGGCCACCTCGCGTACGTCATCTACACCTCCGGCTCCACCGGCCGCCCCAAGGGCGTCATGGTCGAGCACCGGGCCATCGTCAACCGGCTGTGGTGGATGCAGCGCGCCTACCCGCTGGGCCCCGGCGACACCGTCCTGCACAAGACGCCGTTCACCTTCGACGTCTCCGTCTGGGAGATCTTCTGGTGGTCGCTCGCGGGCGCGTCCGTGGTGACGCTGCCGAACGGGGACGAGAAGAACCCGGAGCTGATCGCCCGGCGCATCGCCGAGTTCGGCGTCACCACGACCCACTTCGTCCCCTCGATGCTGCACGCCTTCCTCCAGTACACCGCCGCCACCGGCGGCTCCCCGGGGCTCGGCTCGCTGCGCCGGGTGTTCGCCAGCGGTGAGGCGCTCGCCGTCGCCCACGTCCAGGCCTTCACCCGCGACCTGGGCGCACACGCCGAGCTGGTCAACCTGTACGGTCCGACCGAGGCCGCCGTCGACGTCACCTGCCAGCCGTGCGCCGGCACCGACGCCACCCGGACCGTCCCCATCGGCCGTCCGATCGACAACATCCGCCTCCACATCCGCACCCGCGACGGCGGCCGGGCACCCATCGGCACCCCCGGCGAACTGTGCATCGCAGGCACCGGCCTGGCCCGCGGCTACCTCAACGCCCCCGAGCTGACCGAGGAGCGGTTCATACCGAACGCCTTCGAGCCCGCCGGGCGCCTCTACCGCACCGGCGACCTCGCCCGGTGGCTCCCCGACGGGACCATCGAGTACCTGGGCCGCATCGACACCCAGGTGAAGATCCGCGGCTACCGCATCGAACTCGGCGAGATCGAGCACGTCGCCTCGGCCGCTCCCGGGGTCGCCGACTGCGCCGTCACCACCGCCCCGGACGCCGCCGGCGACCACGCGCTCGTCGCGTACGTCGTACCCGGCGACGGCTACCGGGCGGACGCGCTGCGCGCCGCGCTCACCGCCGAACTCCCCTCGTACATGGTGCCGCGGCACCTCGTCGAGGTGACCGCCATCCCGACCAGCCACAACGGCAAGCGGGACCTGAAGAGCCTGCCGCTGCCGTCCGTCGCCCCCGCGGCCACCGGTGAGCACATCGCGCCGCGCACCCCGGTCGAGGAGACCGTCGCCGCGATCTGGGCCGAGGTCCTGGGCACCGAGCGGATCGGCGTCCACGACAGCTTCTTCGCACTGGGCGGCGACTCCATCAAGTTCATCGCGGTCCTGGCCCGCGCCCGCGCGACCGGGCTGCACTTCACCTTCCAGGACCTGTTCGCCCACCCCACCGTCGCCGAGCTGGCCGAACTGGTCGCGGCGGGCGGCGCCACCGCCGGACCGGCCCACCAGGACACCGACCGGGAACCGTTCGCGCTCCTGCCGGACGCCGACCGGGCGCTGCTGCCGGACGGGCTGGACGACGCCTACCCGATGTCACGGCTCCAGATCGGGCTGATCTACGAAGCCACCCGCAGCGACAGCGTCGGCATGTACCACGACATCCTCAGCTACCGGATCGACGACCGGGTCGACCTCGACACGTTCTCCCGCGCGGTCACCGAGGTCTCCGCCCGGCACCCGGTGTTCCGCACCTCCTTCCACCTCGCCGGCTTCAGCGAGCCGGTGCAGCTCGTGCACGGCCGGACCCCCGCACCGCTGTCGGTGCACGACCTGCGCGGCCTCGGCCCGGACCGGCAGGCCCGCGCCCTCGACGAGTTCGCGGAGCGCGAGCTGGGCGACGGCTTCACCTACGGCACCCCCGACCTGGTCCGCGTCCACCTGCACCTCCTCACCGACGACTCCTACCAGTACTCGCTGAGCTACCACGACGCCGCCCTCGACGGGTGGAGCGTCAACACCATCCACCGCGACATCTTCGCCACCTACTTCGCCCTCCTGGACGGTACGGCGGTCCCGGCGCACGAACCCGCCCTGTCGTACCGCGACTTCGTGGCACTGGAGCGTGACGCCGTCGCCTCCGAGGAGCAGGCGGCCTTCTGGCAGCGGCTGCTCGACGGCGCGGAGAAGACCGCGCTGCCCCGCCTGCCCGACAGCGACACCGCCGGCCCGGGCGTGTCCCTCCACGACGTCGACCTGCCGCCGGAGCTCTCCGCGTCCGTCATCGCCACCGCCGGCCGGCTGCGCGTCCCCGTCAAGTCGCTGCTGCTCGCCGTGCACACCGCCGTGCTCGGCTTCGTCGCCGGCACGGACGACGTGCTCACCGGCTACGAGCACTCCGGGCGGCCGGAGGTGGACGGCGGCGAGAAGCTCGCCGGGCTCTTCCTCAACACCGTGCCCTTCCGTATCCACCTCACCGGGACGGACACCTGGGCGGGGCTGGTGCGGGCCGTCTACCGCGCCGAGACCGGGATGCTGCCCCACCGCCGCTACCCGATGGCCGAGATCAAGAAGACCGCCGGCACCCAGGAGACCCTCTTCGAGACGGTCTTCAACTTCACCCACTTCCACGTGCTGAAGGACCTGTCCGAGCGGGACGGCTTCGGCCTCGTACGGTCGGTGGTCAACGCCCAGACCGAGTTCCCGTTCCGTGCCGAGTTCTCCCAGGACGCGGTCACCGACGAGGTCCGGCTGAGCCTGCACTTCCACAGCGACGCCCACGCCTCCGAGCACATCGCCCGTATCGGCGGCTACTACCGGCGCGCCCTGGAGCAGCTCACCGCCGACCCGGACGCCCCGCGCGACACCGGCGCCCTGCTCGGTACGGAGGAGCTCGCCCTGCTGCGCGGATTCGCCGGACCCGATCACGAGCTGCCCGACGGCACGTTCGTCGACCTGTTCGCCGCGCAGGCCGCGCGCCACCCGGACCGCACCGCCCTGACGCACGGCGCCCGGGAGCTCACGTACCGGGAACTCGACCGCGAGTCGGAGCACCTCGCCGCCTGGTTCCGCTCGCGCGGGGTCGCGGCGGGCGACACCGTCGCCACGGTGCTGCCGCGCGGCGTCACATGGGCGGTGACCGTGCTGGCGCTGCTGAAGCTCGGCGCGGTGTACCTGCCGCAGGAGGCGGACTACCCGATGGACCGGGTGGCGAAGGTGCTGCGCCGAAGCGACTGCCGCCACGTCGTCGCCGACGACACCACCGCTCCCCGCTACCGCACCGCCCTGGCCGACGCGGGACTCGCGGTGGAGGTCCTCGTCCCCGAGGACGCCGCCGACTTCGACGCGACCGGGGCCCCCGCGCCTCGGCCCGGCCCCGCCGACGCGGCGTACCTGATCTTCACCTCGGGCTCCACCGGTGAGCCCAAGGGGGCGCTGATCCGCCACTCCGGCATGCTCAACCACCTGCTGGCCAAGGTCGTCGACCTGGACCTCGGGCAGGAGGACCGGGTCGCCCAGATCGCCACCCAGTGCTTCGACATCTCCGTGTGGCAGCTCCTGGTGGCCTGGACGCGCGGCGCGTCGACCGTGATCTACACCCAGGACTCCGTGGTCGACGTCCCGGGCTTCCTGCGCGCCGTCGCCGACGACCGCGTCACCGTCCTGGAAGTGGTGCCGTCCTACCTGGACGCGCTGCTCACCGAGACGTCCCTGCGGCCGCTGCCCCTGCCCGACCTGCGGGTCAACCTGGTGACCGGCGAACCGCTGCCCCCGGCCCTCACGCACCGCTGGTTCGCCCAGTACCCGGACATCCCCCTGGTCAACGCCTACGGCCCCACCGAGGCCTCCGACGACGTCACCCACCACCGCGTCGAAGCCCCCGTCGACGCGGTACGCGTCCCCGTCGGCCGCGCGGTCCTCAACACCGGCATCCACGTCGTGGGCCCCGACGACACGCCCCGCCCCCTCGGCAGCTACGGGGAGATCGTGGTGACCGGCGCCGGTGTCGGCCTCGGTTACGTCAACGACCCGGACCGCACCGCCGCCGTCTTCCGCCCCAACACCCTCGACGACCGTTCCGGGACGCTCTACCGCACCGGCGACGTCGGCCGCTGGCTGCCCGGAGGGGTCCTGGACTGCGCCGGACGCACCGACCACCAGGTGAAGGTGCGCGGCTACCGCATCGAACTGTCGGAGATCGACAGTGCCGTGCGGCGGCTCACCGGCGTCACCGGAGCGGTCACCCTGACCCGGCGGGTGTCCGGCGAGACCCGTCTCGTCACGTACTACACCGGAAGCGCCGAGCCGGACCTCGCCGCCTTCCGCCAGGGCCTGGCCGAGCTGCTGCCCGGCTACATGCACCCCGAGGCGCTGGTCCGCCTGGACGAGTTCCCGCTCACCGCGAACGGCAAGACCGACCGCAAGGCCCTGGAGAACAGCCGGGTCACCGTGGACGAGCGGCCCTTCGAGGCCCCGGCGACCGACGAGGAGCGGGAGGTCGCCGCCCTGTTCGCCCGCGCCCTGGACGCCGACCCGGCGACCGTGTCCGCGACCGGCAACTTCTTCGAGTCCGGCGGCCACTCCATCGCCGCCATGAAGGTCGCCGCCCTCTCCGACGGCCGGATCGCGCTGCGCGACCTGCTGGCCCACCCCACGCCCCGGCAGCTCGCCTCCCTCCTCACCGGCCCGGCGGGCGGCGAACGGCCGCTGCTGGTGGACCTGACCCGGGCGGCGGGCGTGGACGTCACCGACCCGGTGGCCACCGTCGTGTGCGTACCGTTCGCGGGCGGCAGCGCGGTCAGTTACGTCCCGCTCGCCACGGAGCTCGCCGCCCGCGGCGACGTCCGGGTCCTCGGCGTCGAACTCCCGGCCCGCACCGCGGCCGACACCCGGCCCCAGGTCCCCGTCGAACGGCTCGCCGCCGACCTGGCCGGCGAAGTCGCCGCGACCGTCGACGGGCCCGTGACGGTGCTCGGCCACTGCGCGGGCTCGGCCACCGGGCTGCTCCTCGTGCCGGAGCTGCGCCGCCTGGGTGTGGACGTCCAGCGCCTGCTGGTCGTCTCGAAGATCCTCAGGTCCACGGACTCGGCCGACCACACGTCCAACGAGGTCCTCGGCATGTCGGAGCAGGCGATCCTCGACTGGCTCGTCGACAACACCGGCCTGGACGAGGTGCGGACGCTGTCCGCGCGTGAACGCGCCGACCTCGCCTCCTCGTTCCGGTACGACACGGTCGAGGCGACCCGCGGGTTCCGGCAGGCCCTGAAGGAGCTCGCGAACGCCCCGCTCGACCTCCCCGTCACCGTGGTCGTCGCCACCGACGACCCGCTGACCGGTGGCCGCGCCGAGGCCGCGGACACCTGGCGGGAGCTGGGCCGGGACGTCCGTACGGTGGTCACCGGGCACGGGGGCCACTACCTCAACGTCACCCGCCCCGAGCTGGTCGCCGGCCTGCTGCTCGCCGACGGCTCCTGACCTTCCCCCCGGTGGCCGCGGCGTGACCCGCCGCGGCCACCTCCCGTTCGCACGTCCCTCCCGACACCCCTGAGAGGCCCCCATGACCCTGGTGACCATCGCGCTGATGGGGGCGGTGACCTTCGCCGTCCGTATCGCGTTCTTCGGTCCGCTGCAACCGTCGTCCATCTCCCCCAGGATCGAGCAGGCGCTGCCGTACGTCATGCCGGCCGTCCTGATGGCGATCATCGTTCCCTCGGTGCTGCTGGCGCCGAAGACCGACGGCGGCGGTCCGTCCTGGCTGACGCCCTACCTGGTGGGCGCCCTCGTCGGTTTCGCGGTGGGCGCGGTCAGGCGCGACAGCTTCTTCCTCGTCTTCGCCTCCTCCGTCGCCGCGTTCGCCCTGACGGGACTGGCCCTGTGACCGCGCTCCGGCGGAGGGCCGCGTCCCCCATGACCGCCGCGGCCTGTGCCGCCCCCGCTCCCTCCCGGATCCTGGAGATACGCCGGGGCTCGGTGACGTCCATCGGCATCGTGGTGGGCGCCGTCCCGTTCGGGCTGCTCGTCGGTGCCGTCTCCGAACAGTCCGGGCTGAGCCTGCTGGAGACGATGCTGCTGAGCGCCCTCGTCAACGCCGGCTCCGCGCAGATGGTCGGCATCGGCATGCTCGCGTCCGGGGCGGCCTGGCCACTGGTGGTCCTCACCACCCTGGTCATCAACGCCCGGCACGTCTTCTACTCCGCGTCCCTCTCGCCGTACGTCAAGCACCTCTCCCCCGCCTGGCGTTCGGCCCTCGCCTTCGGCATGACGGACGCCGTGTACGCGCTCGCCGCCAAGCGGTACCGCGAGGACGCCGACCCGCGCGGTTACCAGCACTGGAACGTGATGACCGCGTCGGTGGCCGTGTACGTCGCCTGGCTGGCCTCCACGCTGATCGGCTGGATCTACGGCAAGGATCTCAGCAGCATCGACGGCCTCGGGCTGGACTTCGCCATCTACGCCACGTACATCGGCCTGGTGGTGTCCTGCTTCACCAGCGCCCGAGCGGTGGCGATCGGCCTCCTGGCCGGCGCGCTGTCACTGGCCATGCACCAGCTTCCCTACCAGAGCGGCCTGTTCGTGGCGACGATGGTCGCCGCCGTCGTGGCGAGCGTCTGGGAGGGCAAGGTCCGCGGCCGCGACCTGGACCGAGCCGCCTGACCGGTACGGGAAAGGGGCCCCGGCGCCGGAGG
>NZ_BAAASR010000016.1:238919-240796 GCF_039532985.1 Streptomyces gobitricini
CCTCCGGCGCCGGGGCCCCGCACGTCAGGACCCGGTCCGCCCCATGGCGGCGAGGGCGGGGGCCGGCGGCAGGTACCCGGCCCCGACGAAGAACCCGATGTACGTCTCGAAGAGGTCGCGGGTCATCTTCGGGCACTCCACGCCGGTGCCCTCCAGCGCCGCCTCCGTCTCGCTCATGTCGATCGGCGGGTACGCGCCCTCACCGTTCTCGGCGATCTTCCGGAACATGTCCAGCAGCGGGATCAGCGCGTTGTCGCCGTCGTTCTGGACCCTCTCCAGCCAGACCGGCCACTCCACCTCCTCGATCTCGTACCCGAAGGCCCGCAGGTGCTCCAGGATCGTGCTGTAGCGGATGTCGTCCGGGTTGGAGAGGTGGAAGGTGCGGCTCGCGCAGTCCGCCTTCCTCGACAGGGCCACGATCGCGGAGCTGACGTAGTCCACCGGCACCAGGTGGAACACGATGTCGGTGCCCCTGGGGACCGCACGGGCCTGGATGAGGCCCTTGAGGCTGAGCCACACGAAGTCGCGGGTCTGGCAGGCGCCCGACTCCCGGTCGCCGGAGACCACGTCGCCCCGGTACACCGAGACCGGAAGGCCACGCTCCCTGGCCAGGCCGATGATGTGCTCCACCACCCACTTGGTGTGCCGGTAGCCGTTCATGACCTCCGTGGGGCCCATCGGGTCCGTCACCTTCAGCGGCACCCCTTCCCGGACCGGCTTGTCGAACACACCGGTCGAGGAGACGAAGTGCACCGGGACCGTGCGGTGCCGGGCCGCCATCCGCAGCACCTCCTCGGTGCCGCCCACGTTCGCCGCCTTCAGGGCGGTGTACGGGTAGAGCCAGTTGACCAGGGCGCCCCCGTGGAAGACCACGTCGACGGTACGGGCCAGAGTGTCGAACACCTCCTCGGGCAGCCCGAGCCTGGGCTCGCCCAGGTCACCGGGCACCGCCACGACCCGGTGGGCGTGGGTGTCGTCCCAGGCGCCGTACCAGCGGGCGTTGTCCCGCAGCCGTTCCATGCCCTCCGCCGCGTCGGAGGCCCTGACCAGGCAGTGCACCCGCGCCGACGTCGTACGCAGCAGCTCCCGCAGCATGAACGCGCCCAGAAAGCCGGTCGCCCCGGTGAGGAACACCTCCCGCGGGTCCTCCGCCACCGTGACCACCTCGGCGGCCGGCACGATGTCGTCGGCGAGCCGGATCTCCGCGGCGAAGTCCACGGTCCGGGAGGTGTCCTCCGGGGCCCCCACGAGCTCCGCCAGCAGATGCGACGCCAAGTCGGCGGGCGTGGGGTGGTCGTAGACGAGGCTGGCGGGCAGCCGCACACCGGTCGCCGCGTTGAGCCGGTTACGGAGGTCGACCGCGGTCAGCGAGTCGAAGCCCAGCTCCAGGAACCCGCGGTCGGAGTCGATCCCGGCCGCGTCCGTGTGCCCCAGCACCGCGGCCACCTCGTCCCGCAGCAGGTCCCGCAGCAGCGGCAGCCGTTCAGCCTCCGGCAGCTCGCGCACCCGGTCGCCCACCGACCCGGCGGCGCCGCCACGCCCGTGCACGGCGGGCCGGGACGTGGTGCGGGCCAGCGTCCGCAGCAGCGGCGCCACCGGCCCCGGCAGCGCACGCACGGCCGCCAGGTCCAGCGGGGTCGCGACGGGGGCGGTCAGCCCGAGGGCGAGGGCCGTGTCGAGCATGGCGGGCCCCTGCTCCATGGTGACGGGGCGGTAGCCGTCGCGGGCGATACGGGCCAGGTCGGTCTCGTCCAGGTGGCCCGCGATGCCACCGTGCTCCTGCTGCCACAGGCCCCAGGCCACGGAGGAGGCGGGCAGCCCCTGGGCGTGCCGGTACTGGGCGAGGGCGTCCAGGAAGGTGTTGGCCGCCGCGTAGT
>NZ_BAAASR010000017.1:0-2066 GCF_039532985.1 Streptomyces gobitricini
CCTTCGCCATCCCCCCGAACGACCCCGCACCCTCCTCCGGCACCGACGCACACCCCGGACCGAACGGCCCTGAGGCCTGCGCGTTCGCCGTGCCGTCCTGCGCGGGGCTGTCCTGCGCGGCCGACGGGCTGGAGGACTTGTCGCTTCCGGCGTCCGCGTCGTTCATGCCACAGGCAGTGAGGACGAGGGGCAGAGCGCCTGCCAGGACGACTGCGGACACGGCGCGACGCGAGCGGGTGAGAAACATGGGGCGGTCTCCTTGGAAGAGGGAGGGAGTCTCGGACGGGTACGGGCCAGGGCCCCGGGTAGGGCGCTGAGGGCCGTACCGCTTCCCTCACGTCCGTCATTCGTCGCGAGGAGCGCTGCGGATTGGCCTACCCGCTCACTCTTTGGGCTTGTGTCGTGTGACGGGAGCCACCCATCCACACGGCGGACGGCTACGAACCAATCTCGGAAGCAAGACCGAAGGTGACACTTGGGTCACCTGTCAGGACGGGGAGAGTCGCGTATGGCCGCTCAACACATGCCGCCCCACCGCACCGGTGGTGGCGTCCGCCGTGGTGGTGCCCGGTGAGGGAATCCGTACGCTTCGGTGGCATGCCACAGGCCGACGGCCCCGATCTGGCCGACATCATCGCGCGCGTCGCGAGCGGTGACCGTGACGCCTTCCCGGCCCTCTACGACCGCGTCGCGGGTCCCGTTTTCGGGCTCGTGCTGAAGGTGCTGCGTGATCCCTCGCAGTCGGAGGAGGTCACGCAGGAGGTCATGGTCGAGGTGTGGCGCACGGCGACCCGGTTCCGTCCCGAACAGGGCAGCGGGATGACGTGGGTGATGACGATGGCCCACCGCCGCGCCGTGGACCGCGTCCGGTCCGAGCAGGCGGCCACGAACCGGGAGCAGCGCACCGCGCGCCGCGACCACACACCCGCGTACGACCAGGTGAGCGAGGAAGTCACCGTCCGGCTGGAGAGCGAGCAGGTACGGCGCTGTCTGAGGACCCTGACCGACTTGCAGCGCCAGGCCGTGACGCTCGCCTACTACCAGGGCTACACCTACCGGGAGGTCGCCGTCTCGCTGTCGGCGCCGTTGGGCACGGTCAAGACCCGACTGCGTGACGGACTGATCCGGCTGCGCGACTGCATGGGAGTGAGCACATGAACGATGACCACATGCACGCCCCCACCGGTGCGTACGCCCTCGACGCGCTGCCCGACGACGAGCGCGAAGCGTTCGAGCGGCACCTGCGGGGCTGCCCCGCGTGTGCGCAGGAGGTCGTAGAGCTGCGGGCCACAGCGGCCCGGCTGGGAACGGCCGTGTCGGCCGCGCCGCCGGAGGCGCTCAAGGGGCAGGTCCTGGAACGGATCCGGTCGGTGCGCCAGCTTCCCCCGCACGTCGGCCGGGAAGCTCCGCTCAGCACCGCCGCCCGTCGCCGGTACCTGCCGAGACTGGTGCTGGCTGCCTGTGTGGCCGCGGCCACCGCGTTCGGAGGGGTGGCCGCCTGGCAGTACCAGGAAGCACGCCTGGCCGACCAGCGGGCCCAGCAGGCACGGGCGGAGACGGCCGACATGGCCCGTGTCCTGTCCGCTCCCGACGCGCGGACCGTCACCGGAGAGGTCAAGGGCGGGGCGAGGGCCGCGGTCGTCGTCTCCCGCAGCGAGAACAGCGCGGTCTTCCTGGCATCGGATCTCCCGGAACTTCCTCGGGACAAGACCTACCAGCTGTGGTTCGACGACGGCGGAAAGATGAGACCGGCCGGTCTCGTCACCCACGACGGCGGCCGGCTGATGGAAGGAGACGTCGGCGGGGCCGGCGGCGTGGGGGTCACGGTCGAACCGAGCGGTGGTTCGCCCCAGCCCACCACCACACCGCTGGTCCTCCTCGGTCTGCCGGCCTGACGGAGTCGTGGACGGAGGCGACGACGGGGGCGGCGATGACGGAGGCGACGACGGAGCGGGAGCCGTACACCGACGACGGAAGACGCCACGAGGCCACGAGGGCGGGACGGCCACTGATCGGCCGTCCCGCCCTCGTGCCGCCGGGAGCTACGCCGGGGGCATGAGGACGGT